>CAYIJY010000009.1:0-3349 GCA_964363785.1 uncultured archaeon | reverse complement strand
GAGGAAACAGAAGAAGGCGGCAAAAAGAAAGGCAAGGGCAAAAAAGGAAAGAAAAAAATGTTTGACGGGGGCGACGAATAATGGCTGAAACCAAAGCAGACAAAAAAGACCAGCAGGTAATAGTAGAATTACAGGATGCTGGGCACAAATTGTTAAAACAAATTGACAAAAAAGAAGACCCAAAAATAGAGTTACCAGTAAGGACACTTTCAAACATTTACTTTGACCCAAAATCAAAAACAATTAAACTTGGAGACAAAACAAGCTTTAGAAATTTTTTGAACATTGCACACACAAGAAAATTCATGCAAACAATACTTGTTGCAAGTGAAATCAAAAATGTAATAAACGAAAAAGCCACAGTCTCTATACGTGATCTTTACTACGCACTAAAGCACACAATTGACGGTACAAATGAAAACACTTTTGAAGACCAGTCAGAATCTGACCCAGTCATTGAAGACCTAGAAGCCGCAACAAATCTTTTAAGAGAAGAATTGCATTTGTCAGCATCCTCAAAAGGCGTTGTAGCAGGAGACCTAAAAGTAAAAGATGGCAACGACACAATTGACTTGACAAGAATGGGTTCAGGCGGATGGGGAGTTCCATCAAACGTTGAACCAGAAAGAATAGAATTCAAAGACATTGACGCTGAATACGTTTTATTCATTGAAAAGGATGCAGTCTGGAAAAGATTTAACGAAGACAGATTCTGGAAAAAAAACAAATGCATAATCATCACAGGACGAGGGCAACCATCCCGTGCAGAAAGAAGGTTAGTCCAGCGATTAAACATGGAGCATGACTTGCCAGTCTACGCATTAATGGATGCAGACCCATGGGGAATGTACATTTACTCTGTAATCAAACAAGGATCAATCTCTTTGTCTTACTCTGAGGAAAAACTTGCAACCCCAATCACAAAATACATTGGATTGACAACACAAGACGTAGAAACATACAAGATTCCAAAAGAAGTCACAATTAAACTAAATCAACTTGACGTAAAAAGACTAAACGAAATGTCAAACTATGAATGGTTTAAGAAAAAAGAATGGCAGGAAGAATTCGCAAACATGAAACAAAAAGCAGTCAAGCTGGAACTTGAAGCTTTATCAAAGAAAGGAATAAGGTTCATCACAGAAGAGTACTTGCCAGACAAAATCAAAAGAAAAGACTTCTTACCATGAACGTTTGCGTCCGTTCACACCGCAGTATGTGTAATATCGCCTTTGAGCGATATTACGATAATACAAGTTTTTCGCGAACCTTTTCTAAAAAGGTTCCAGCAGTATGTGAACTATCTTCGATAGTGCGATAATACTTTTCTCAAAAAGTAGTGAAGAAAACCTTTTATTTTCCTGCAGCGTTTTGGTTGTATGCCTCATGAATTAGATTGTTTTTTTTACCCAAAAAACGTAGCAGTGATTGGCGCAAGCGAACAAAAAGAAACAGTTGGCCGCGCAGTCTTTGAAAACTTTTTAAAAAGCAAGTTAAAGAATAACACTTTTCCAGTCAACCCAAACCACACAAAAGTGCTTGGAAAAAAAACATTTAAGTCCATAAAAGAAATACCAAAACAAATTGATTTGGCAATTATAGTTGTTCCTGCAAAATTTGTTCCACAAGTAGCCAAAGAATGCGTGGAAAAAAAAGTAAAGGGAGTAATAATAATCAGTGCAGGGTTTTCAGAAGTAGGCGAAAAACAATTTACAGCAGAACTAAGCCAAATAATCAAAAAATCAAAACACACAAGATGGATTGGACCAAACTGTTTTGGAATACTTGAAAACTACGAAGGCATAAACACAACATTCTCTGCCTCAGCAAAAACAAACTACCCAAAAAAAGGACACGTTTCATTCATTAGCCAATCAGGCGCACTTGGAGTTGCAATTCTTGACTGGATGTCAACACAACAATTCGGGCTAAGCAAATTTGTCTCATACGGAAACGCAATGGACATAGATGAAGCAGACCTGCTTGAATACCTTGATTATGACAAAAAAACAGAAGTAATCACAGCATATATTGAGGGCGTAAAAGAAGGCAGAAAATTCATGCGCATAGCAAAAAAAACCACGCCAAAAACACCAATTATTTTACTAAAAGGCGGAGTGCATGAACAAACCCACAAAGCAACAGCATCACACACAGGTTCTTTGGCAGGAAGCAACGAAGTCTATCATGCAATGTTCAAGCAAACAGGAATAATACAGGCAAACAACCTTGAAGAATTATTCATGTACGCAAAAATAATTTCACTTGAACCAATCCCAAAAGGCAACCGCGTACAAATAATTACAAATGGCGGAGGAATGGGAATAGTCACCGCTGATCAAATACTTTCAAACAACCTGCAACTTGCACAAATGACACCGAAAACAAAAAATAAGCTTCAAAAAATATTCCCAAAAACAGTCACTGTCTCAAACCCACTTGATTTGGTTGGAGACGCAGATGACAAACGCTATTCCGTTGCAATACAAAATGCAATTGAAGACAAAAACATTGACATGATAGTAGTCATAGTCCTGTTTAACACACCTGCAATTGATGAAGGAATAGTAAAAGAACTTGGAAAACAAAAAAATAAATGCAAAAAACCATTAATCGTAATAACCATTGGCTCAGAATACACTCAACAAAGAATAAAGGACCTTGAAAACAATGGAATAGTCACATTCTCGTACCCAAATGTAGCAGCACGGGCTTTATGGGCACTAAGTGAATACGCAAGAAAAAACAAAAACTAATTCTTTTCAACTAAGACAAACTTAATTGCTTCTTCAATTTCATTTTCAGCAAGTAAATCAAAAACAGTTTTCACGTCAAAAAAATCATTAAAATCAGTCTCACTCAAATTTTTTTCAAGCAAATCAAAACCCATTGCAGCAACAGACTGCTTTGACTTTTGAATACTCTGCAAATCACTAATACGTGACTTAAAAGACCCGGAAAAAAAATTCTTTGAAAGCGACAAAATTGCTTTTCCTTCACTTTGTTCAAATAAACCACTTAAGTCAACATCAAAAGAATTCACGCCAAGTGCAAGCGACCCCTCAAGCTTTAAGCGCACAAGAGGCAAAAGCCCATTATTATCTTTAGATAAAACCTCAGACAAAAAATTATTAGCTAAATCAACAATCTCGTTTGGCTTTGCCTGTTCAAACTTAATTTTTTTGTAAAAAAGCTTTCTTTGCATTGGAAGTGAAAAAAAATCAAGTGACTTTTTTTGTGAATCAAAAACAAAAACCCCTTTATCACGCTCAGACTCAAGCTTTTTCATCTGAGTAGTCACAGTAGAACCAGCCAATACAAAAAAAGTATCACCTAATTTTTGAGTGTC
>CAYIJY010000008.1:0-16580 GCA_964363785.1 uncultured archaeon | reverse complement strand
CAAAATAACAAAAAACCAGTTTTTCTTTAAAAGTGCAGTCATGAAAAATCATTTTCCCTTAAAAAGGATTTTTGAAACATCCTTAAAAACCTGATTAATAGATTTATCCGCATCAACACTCTTTACAATTGCCTTATCCTTAAAATAAGCAAGCAAAGGCAAAGTTTCCCGATGATAAATCTTTAACCTTTCAAGAATAACAGAAGACTTGTCATCTTCACGCTGAAAAAGCTTTTCATGATCATTATCACACAAGCCTTCTTTTTTTGGCGGTGCATTAAAACCATAAACCTTGCCACACTTTGGACATTGCCTTCGTGAAGAAAGTCTTTCAACAACTTTTTTGTCAGTAGCATTCAATTCAATCACAAAATCAATTTTTTGCTTTGTTTCGCGCAAAATCTTTTCAAGAATCCTGACCTGTTCACTGTTCCTTGGAAAACCATCCAAAACAAAACCACTCTTGGCATTCTTTACAGCTTTTGTCAAAACCCTTGAAACAATTGAATTATCAACAAGCTTACCGGAACTTAAAATCGGGGCAATTTGTTTGCCAATATCAGTTTCATTAAGTATTTCCTGCCTAAGTAAATCTCCTGTTGAAATGTGAGAAACACCATGCTTTTCCCAAAGCATTCTAGCCATTGTTCCTTTGCCGCTTCCAGGCGAACCAAGCAATACAACGTTAACCATGTCAACTGACCAATGAAAATTACTATTTCAAAAACTATTTTAAAGCAATGACAAAAACCAAAACACATTTAATAAACTCTAAAATCAATAACAACCTGCACTGTCTGCGGAGAATAACTTCTTAATTCCCGTTTATCAAGAATTTTTGCACTTAAGCCTTTTTGTTTTACATGTAACTTAATTGCATTAATACTTTCTTCAAAAGGATTATCTTTAGGGCCAAAACTATAAAAGTGAATTATTCCGCCTTCTTTTTTTAAGCAGTCAATTGCCTGTGGCAAAAAACTCTGTGCGCCCTTAGGAAGCGGCATTAAGACACGATCACACAAACCAACAAGTTTTTTTGGAACAAGTTTTTTTACATCACCAAGCAATGCCACAACTTTAGTTTCAACTTTATTCAAATGAATGTTTTCTTCAAGTTGTTTAACTGCATGAGGATTTAATTCAACTGCAAAAGCTTTCTCCATCAAAGAATTCTTTGCCAAAACAATCGGAAAAGGCCCGACCCCAGCAAATAAAGCCGCAACAACCTCTCCTTTTTTTACCTGCTTTGCAATGCGCAAGCGTTCTGCAGAAAGACGCGGAGAAAAAAAAACTTTCCCAAGCTTAACCCTAAACACACAGCCTGATTCCCTGTAAACTGCATTCAAGTTTTTTTTACCAGCAATTATTTTTACAGGCTCAGCACGAAAAACACCTTTATGTGCACCAGTTTTTTTACAAACAGTCTCCACTCCTTTTTGAGTCTCCAAAATGGCTTGACCAATTAATTTTTCTTTTTTTTCAAGGCCCTTTGGAATTTCCACAATCGCAATGTTACCAACAACATCAAAGGCACGATTAACTAATTCTAATTCTTTTTTTGAAAGTTTTTCACTTAAGGCCTCATGCAAAGTAATTTTTTCACGAGTGTTTACTTCAAAAGTTTTGTTTGAAATCACGAGTTTTTTGTAAATTGATTTAAGTGACTTTAATTCCTTTCCAGTCGGCCTTTTTGAGATTGGGAAAAAAACGTGCAAAGAATCGCGGTTTGGGCGAAACTCCTTTGAAAGCAAATTTTTTTCACTCAAAAAGCCGTGAACTGATTGAGCATACTTTTTTTCAACTTTTAAGCACAAAGTCATGTTAATAAAAATTTTTGGCAGATAAATTCTTAAATGAACCAACCACTAGATTTTCTATACACTTATTTTTGCCAGCCAATTCTCAATTTTGAAGGCTATAACCCTGTAAATACCCTTGTTTATGGCATTATAATGTTTGTATTGGCATTTTGGGTGATTTACCCGTATTTTAACAAAAAAGGCATTAAATTCAATGAAAAATTTGCCTTTGCAGCATTATTGTTTGTTTTAGCAGGATCTTCATTCAGAATACTAGAAGACCTTACAATCCTGCCGCGCTCGTGCAATCCACTTGACTTTTCATTTTACACAATTACCCCCGGAGTATACATTCTGTTTGGAATAGCAACAATTATCGCCCTTTTACTTGCAATGATTATAGCAAAAAAAACTGGAAAACAAACAGAAAAAATATTCACTGTACTTGGGGCAGCGCTTGCAGTTCCATTCTTTGCTTTTGTACTTTTTTCATTCAAAGACATTGCAAGCTTTTTATTGATTATTTTTGCATGGCTTGCAATAATTGGAGTGACATTTTTTGTTTTAAAATTTTTAAAGAAAAATTATTTGAACAACAAACTAAATTTGCTTGTTCTGGGCGGACAAGCACTTGATGGCACAGCAACATTTGTAGCAACCCAGGTTCTAAACTGCGGAGAACAGCACCCACTCAGTGACGCAATACTTGGTTTTTTTCCAGCAGGATTTATCATAATAAAAATACTGATTGCACTTTTGATAATTCATTTTATTGACAAAGAAAAAATGGACCCGAACATGAAAGGATTCATAAAAATATTCATTATAATCCTTGGCTTTGCACCAGGCATTAGGGATGCATTGACTGTTTTGGTCGGAACATGCGCTTAAAGTTGGCTTAAAAATTCTTCACGGCTAATTTTCAAGTCGTGTTTTATTATTTTATTCAAAAGACCTGTGTCTATTTCTTCGCCTGCATGATTTGGAACAACTGTAGTCCTTCCATCAGCATGTTCAAAAAACATGTGACTTCCTTCTTGCCTTTTCAATTGAAAACCAAGTCTTTTCAATGCCTTTGAAATTTCTCTAGCAGTTAACAAAGGTAATTTTGGCACTCTCAAACCTCTATTTGTTGGAGGCTCACAAACTTTATTTTTTCTTCAAGTGGTCTTTTTTCTTTCAAGTATAATTCAATAGCTTCTCGTGTTCTTTTAATTAATTCATCATAAGTTTTTGCCTGAGTGTGGCAGCCTGGAAGTTCGACTACGTCTGAAATCAAATAACCGTCATTCCCTTTTTCTACAATCACATTATAGGTTCTAGGCATAATGTATTTGACCCATAAAATTGTTTAAATCCTTTTCCTTAGACAATTAAAAACAATGTTATACTTGATTGGAGTTGGATTAAAGCCTAAACACCTGACAATTGAGGCACTTGAAGCAATCAAAAACGCAGACGAAGTCTTCATTGAAAACTACACAAGCAAATATGGTGATGGAAAAATAAAAGAATTAGAAGAATTAACCGGAAAAAAAATCCGGGTATTTGGAAGACAAAAAATTGAAGAAGGGCTTTCAAGCGTTCTTTTAACTGCAAAAAAAAACAATGTCTGCATGCTTTGTTTTGGAAACCCATTAACCGCAACAACCCACATACAATTATTGCTTGATGCAAAAAAAAACTGGGTTAATGTTAAAGTAATTGAAGGAATTTCAGTCACTAATGCCCTTGCGCGAACAGGGCTTGATGAATACAAATTTGGAAGAACAACTACAATTGCAGAGCCAAAACAGGGCTTTTCCCCTGATTCTTATTATGGGTTTATTGAAAAAAACCAAAAACTTGGACTGCATACACTATGCTTACTTGATACTGGAGATGGAGAAAATTTTTTGAATGCAAAAATTGGCCTGGAATTACTTGAACAAATAGAAAAGAAAAAAAAGAAAAGCACATTAAAAAAAAGTGTCTTAGTTGTTTGCTGTGCTCTTGCAAGTGAAAAAGAAAAAATTGTTGTAGGCACACTTGAACAATTAAAAAAAATTGAGTTTAACAGTTACCCGCAAAGCATTATTGTTTGTGGAAAATTAAGTGAAAAAGAAAAAGAAGTGTTAAGTGAACTGCATGGATTTAATGGATAAAAAATTAGTTGAAAAAGTAAAGAAGTACAGGGGCCTTACAAAAAAGGCACTGGATAAGATAGTTGTCTTTAAAGACTTGAGTGAAAAAGAAAAAAAAACTGCAAAAGTTTTCTTGGAAATGGCCAAAAACTATTATTCTGATGCACAATACTTTGAAGAAAAAAAAGAATTATTGACTGCACTTGCTGCTTACAGTTATGCTCATGCATGGCTTGATGCAGGAGTCAAAGCACGTTTTTTTGACGCAAAAAATGATTCTAAACTATTTACGTTGCCATAAAGTTGCTAGAGCATTCTAAGTCTTATCCCATTTTTGGTTACAACAACAAACTTCCCAGTTATATTTATTTTTTTTAGTAACCTAAGAATGATACTGGCTTTTTCTTGAGGGGAATTATCAGGAATTCTTAAAAGTAAAACTCCGCACGAAGGCTTTTTTAATCTATAAATTAATTCTCCAAAATCCTTGTCATTAGTTATTAGAATACGTTTATGCTTTTGAGCAAAAGAAAGCACTTGTTCATCAGTTGAAGATTGTAAAATATCACCAACATAAAGAACATCAAGTTCATTAGCTAAAATAAGAGCGAGTTTCTTTCCAGTGCTTTCATCAACAAGAAAAAGCATATTTTTTACCTTATAGCTGGAATTAATTCTTCACCTTTAACTAGATTCTCCGCATATTCTAACGCAGCTATAATGTCTTTTTTTGTAATATTTGGAAAATCTTCAAGTATTTCTTCAAATGTCAAACCAAGGCGCATTTTTTCTAATATTACTTCTACAGTAACTCTTGTCCCTTTTATAACTGGCTTCCCAACCATTATTTTGGAATTAACTTCAATTCTTTTCAAATAATCCTTCATTTTTATTCCCTACAATAATAACGTTGAAAACAATTTAAACACTTACTTAACTCAAAAAATGACTCTAAACTATTTACGTTGCCATGATTTGACTAAGGTGGCTAATAACCATAATAGACAGGTTGCTCATAACCTGGAAAAACAAAATCTTTTAGCGTGTTAAGGCTTGTCAAGTCACTTGCCCTAATCATTTTGTTTGACAAAGTAAACAAAACATCCTCAATGAACATTGAACGCATCACTTGGCTTTGATAATCATAATAATAACCTGAATTCAATTCATCTTCATTAGAAACATGAGTGACTCTGCCTCTTTCTTCAAAGCCATTTTCCAAAGTAACTTTGTAAACTAATGCACCTTGAAATACAGGCACGCCATAACTTGGAAAACCCTGATTTTGCCCTAAAGGAACTTTTTGTGACTCCGAAATCTCAGACAAAGTAACAGGCAAAACAAGCAAATCTTTTTCTTTATCATACAAAAATGCCTTGTGATCATGCAAAGCAGGAGACTCAGTACCCCGATCACCAATGACTATCTTATGCAATTCAATTGGGTTTTCAACATCACTAACATCAAAAATCGCCATTTTTATGCCCTGATACCAAGCAAAATCAAGACCCCTGCCTTGCACAAGTTCAGATGAGGCATCAATCGTGTCTTTTCCAAGGCCAATTAAATGAGTTTCATCAATTGGATGCAAATAATCAGAATAACCCGGAATCTTTAACTTGCCTAAAACTCTTGGATTTGTCGGATTAGAAACATCAATTACAAATAATGGATCAACTTTTTTGAAAGTAACCATGTAAGCACGCGGTCCCATAAAGCGCGTTGAATAAATTTTTTCCCCTGGAGCAAGACCCTCAAGACTTCCAACCAAATTCATTTCACTGTCAAGAACATACAAATTATTTTGGGATTGCTGTTGTGTGCCCCAAATCTGGCCAATTGTGGTTGCTATTCTAAAGTTTCCTTCAAACTCATCCATTGAAAACTGGTTCAAAATGTGACCAGGAACAGTGCCTTGCCCGACAAAACCAATTTCACCATTGTTTAAGTTAAATTTGTTAACAATAGTTTTTTCGTTTTGCCTAAAATAATCAAAACCTAAGTTAGGGGCAATTGCTGGAAAAAGTGGCTGCGGCGCATAATAATCATAATCTGAATAAAATGGAGCTGCAATGTAAATGTTTTTCGTTGATGCAAAAATACTTTGCGCAGAACCAACAATTGTCTCTTTCTTTATTTCCTTTGAATTCAAGTTAAACGAAACAAGAGTAATAAAAGATTCCGGTGGCATTGGAGGCAAATAACCAATTTCATTTGGCTTTGCAACAAAACTCTTTATTCCATCTTCATACATTAAAGGAACAATGTCTTGCGCATTTTGCACTGCAACATCACCCCTCAATAACTCATATTGTGGATAACTGTTCACAACAAAATAAGCGTTACTTCCAATCAATCTTGAATTCAAGTAATTTCCAACAAACTCTAAGTCCTTTTCTATTCTAGGATTTGTTTTATCAGAAACATCGTAAAGCCTTGCAAGCATGCGTGACTCATATCGATAATAAGGATAGTATGCATCTCCGCCTGAAGGGGCTGCAATTCTTGTAGTTTGCTCAGCCTCGGCTTGTGCATACACTTGAACATTCTTTGTTCCAAAAAGCAAGAGCTTGTCATTTAAAACAAACATTTCTTGCGGATAAATATTTTCCAAAAAAGTCTGAGAAACTATTTTTGAAGACTCAATAGGATATGCATCCACAACAATCAAGTGATTATTTGCTATAACGTAAAAGTATTTTCCATCAGACTTTACAATGTCTGCCTCATCAACGCCCTCAACCTGAATATTTGTAGTTGAATAATCAACATTCGAATTTGAAGGAGGCGACGCACTGTCTTGTTCTGCAGTGGTTGCAGCCATTGGGGCTCCAAATAAAGAGTTTTTTTCATAACCATAATTTTGATAATCAGAATAATTCCTAAAAGCATCAATCAATTGCTGACCATTGGCAAACCGCGGTATTTCTTTTAAAGAAGCATTTGGTTCAGGCGGAACAGGCGGAGTGTCCACACAGCCACTTAAAATTAAAACAAAAATAAGACCAAAAGAAAGAACCCTTAAAGGTGTAGAAGAGGTGTCTGTAATCATATTGTAACCTCTAAGGGCGTTCCTTGGATTTAATTCTTTTGTTTTTTGGTTTTTTGTGGGGTTATTATACATTTTAATCCATTGCCAGTTTTTTTGTGAAAAAAGGTTTTCTTTCAAAAACCTAAAACAATCTTTTTGGAACGATTTAAATGCATTAGCTGGAACAAAGTGGAACAAAAACCCCAAAATGGCGTTAAGAAAAATAATTTAAACACAAAACCCCCCATTATTTTGGTTAAAATGGGTGTTTACGACAAAAACAAAAAAATTAACGTAAAAAAAATAGTCGAGAATGGCAAATCCTCAATCATAATGAAAATATTTGTGGCAGCCCTGCTACTTGGAATACTTTTACTTATTATAACAAGCATTCTAACACCAAAGCCGCTTGTTTATTACTTTGACAAAAACACTATCACTACAAATGAACAGGCAATACTAAAGGTTGGTGTTTCCAATCCATTTGGACAGACTTCAAGAAACGTAATCGTTGAAGTCGCACCTGAAGACGCAAAATCAATCTCTGTAACACAACCAAGAAGAGAAATAGAAGTCCTTGATAATTTTAGGGAATTATCATTTGTAATAAATCCAATCAAAGAAATACTTCCAGGAAATTATGTAATCAGAATATCCTTAACCATAAATAATCAAAAGTTTGTTGAAAAAACTGCAATCACAATTGAATAAATTATTTTATTTCAAAGTCACTGTATTTTTTTTGTGGCTCAACCCACTTTTCAGCAACAGATTCAACTTTTGCAAGTGGCGGGCCTTTTTTTATTTTTTCAAGAAAAACAAGCAAATTAAGTGAATTTGCCTGCGCAACAACTTTTACATTCCCATTAGCTAGATTTTCAACAAAACCAGTTACTCCGCCAATTTCTTTTGCCGTGTTTTGAACATATGCCCTGAAAAAAACTTTTTGCACACGACCACTCACAATCAACTGCAGTTCTTTTGATTGTGAAAAAAACTCAAGAGTTTTCTCCAAAAGCATTTTGTTTTCCTTGTGCTTTAAAAGTTCCATTGCCTGCTTTGCATTCACCCACTTAAAATCATCATGCTCTTGAATGTCCTGCTGAACAATAACTTTTTTTGTCTTTGACTCAACCAAAAAACCACTATAAACATACTTTTTGCCCTTTGCTTCCCAAACAATATCCTTTGCAAGCTGCCACACAATCCTTGAATCAGTTATTCCGGCTTCTTCAGAAATCTCCCTCAAAACAGCCTTATCATGTTCCTCGCCTGACTCTACTCCGCCTTTTGCAAACTCCCAACCCTGCCAGTTAAGGACTCTATGTAAAAGCAAAAATTGTGGCTCACCTTTTTCAAGGAAAAAAACCACGCCAGTAACACCATGTTTTAGTTCTATTCAAAACACCTTAATTGAATTTGTTATAGGAAAAAAATAAATATCCAAGACAGAAATTATTTATGCCTAAACAAAAAGCCAGAGTAAGAAAAGTATTTAGGCGCGAAAGAACCTCATTTACTGCTTTTAATGGTGCAGAAATACTTGTGGATGACAGGCTTAAATCAGAACAAGTTAAACCTGTTGCCGCATTATACAAAAACTCTAAACCAACTGGAAGAAAATTAGGCATTTTGCCAAAGTTTTCATTTAAGTCCACCCCAAAAAATGAGTTCATTAGTAGACGTCGCCAAGACTGGAATAAGCTAATACAAGAAATTAGAAAAAAAGGATTTAGTGTCAAAATAAGAAAAAAAGTTGAAGATCAAACTCCTTTTTTAGAAATAATTAAAGACGGTAAAAAACTTTCTTCAAACCAGATAAAAGAACTTGTAAAACAACTTCAAGAAAAATAAAAAAAAATTATTTTGCAGGCACTGCCTGAACATTAGAAGCTGCAGCTAATGCCTTAAACTTATTGTACTGTGCATCAGCCATGTTTTGAATATGCTGAATCTGGTCATCAGTCAAATGCTTGAATCTCTTTTGCATGCCCAAATATTCTTTGACTGGTTTTGGATTGGCCGCATCAAAATTAAGCGTAAATTTTCCATTCTCATACTCAAACAAAAACCAAAGCCTGCTCATGACCTGCATTTTTGCAACACGCATTGTAAGCCCACCATCAAAACCAGCACCAAGACAACAAGGCGCAGAAATAGTAATGAATCGCGGACCAGTCATTGCAGCAGCCTTTTTTAGTTTTCTTTGCAAATCAGCATAATAAGAAATACTGGCTGACGCCGCATAAGGAATATTATGTGCAGCAGCAATCTCTACAATTGGCTTTCTTTCAGTCTCTTTACCTTTATGCACTTTACCAACCGTAGTAGTTGTGGTTGCAGCACCAAATGGAGTTGCACTGCTTTTTTGCACACCAGTATTTGCATAGAGTTCGTTGTCGTAGCAGCAGTATAAAACATCATCTCCGCGCTCAAGCATACCTGACAAAGCACCAAAACCAATGTCATAAGTTGCCCCGTCACCGGCAATTACAACAACTTTAGTATGATGATTTCCTTTTGCTTTTAACGCAGCGCTTACTCCGCTTGCAACGGACGGGGCATTCTCAAACAAAGAATGAATATAAGGAACACGCCACGCAGTATGAGGATATTGCGAAGAAGTGATTTCCATACAACCAGTTGCATTGACTACCACAATGTCTTTTCCAATTGTGTCAGCTATCTGGATCAATGTGGTCGACGGACCGCAACCAGGACAACCTGCATGCCCTGGAGCAAATAAATGCATTTCTGATTGTTCACTCATTTTATCCCCCTAAACCTTCTTGCGTGTTTCTTATTTTTGACATTTGAATCTCAATTAAAGCTCTTAAATGCTTTATTTTTTCAGGAGTTTTTGCTCTTGATAATTCCAGTTCTAAATCCCTTAATGTGCTTAAAGCTCTCTTTTGTTGATCCCTTAACTCTTTTCTAATGGAACCTTGACTTTTTCTTGGCCTTTTTGGTGCGCCGCCTGGTCTCATTTTTTAACACCCAACATTCATTGAAGACATGGATTTTTGTGCAATCCATTCCTTTAATGGGTTACCTGGCTTCATTTTTCCAAACAACTCAACTATCTCATCAGTCTTTATTCCTCTGCCGCCAAGGCCACCATAAAAACTTGAGATAATTGTGTTTGTTCCCTGTAAAGCCTCAACGATTTCAGAATAAACAGGCGCACTTGCACCAGGAGAAATGTCTCTTTCAAGCACAGCAACTTTTTTGCCAGCCAAAACTTTCTTTAATTCTTCAGCAGGAAAAGGCCTAAACACTCTTAAATGTAAAGCACCGACTTTCTCGCCTTTTTCGCGCATTGCATTCACAGCATTGATTACGTTATCCATGACACTGCCTAAACCGACAATAATTCTATCAGCATCTTTGCACTTGTATTCATTAACCAAGCCATAAGGCCTGCCTACTATTTTTCCAAATTTTTCACCAGCTTCCAAAATAATTTTTTTAGAATCATTTATGTCTTTACAAACATCTTCCCTAAACATTTGATAGTGAGTCGGATTAGCATACACGCCAAGACTTACTGGATTTTCTGAATCAAGTTTTATTTCCGGATTAAATTTTTTTAACATTAAATCAACTTTTTCTTTCTCAGGAATATCAACCTGCTCAACAGCATGAGTCAAAAAATGTCCATCCATGCAAACCATGACTGGAAGCATTACTTTTTCTGCAATGTAAAAAGCCTGAGGAATAGCATCAACTGCCTCCTGATTGTTCTTGCAATAAATTTGAATCCAGCCTGAATCCCTTTGACTGATTGTGTCCTGCTCGTCATTCCAAATATTTAGCGGAGAACTAACTGCCCTGTTTCCAACTAACATTACAATTGGCAAACGCATACCTGACGCACTGAATAACACTTCATGCATTAACAAAAGACCTTGACCACCTGTTGTAGTAAATGTCCTTGCACCAGTTGCACTTGCACCAACTAAGGCTGAAATAGCTGCAAACTCTGACTCAACTGCAATGTACTGTGGAATTTTTCCATCAGAAAAAGCCTTTGCAAGTTCTTCAGTCAAGTGAGTTGTTGGAGTGATAGGATAACATGCACAAACTTCAACCGAACAATTAACTGCAATGTCTCCAATTGCTCTTGCACCTTCTTTTGTAACTATAGCCATCAACGGTCACGCTCCGTTGACACGCGAGTACCTTTCGCTTCGCTCAAGAGTACATAATCAACAAACATTATTCTTCAACCCTTTTCATTTCAAGAACTGTCACGCCCAGTTCACATGCGCATTCTACCTTAGGTAGAATATAATCAAATCTCATCACTCTTCAACCCTTTTCATTTCAATGCACTTGACTGGGCATTCGTTTGCACAAATACTGCAGCCCTTACAATAATCATAATCAATCTCAGGAACAAGCTTTGGGTTACCCATTATGCCTTCAGGGCACATGTTCTGACAAATACCACACTTAATGCACTTTGATGCCTCTACAAGCGGCATAAATGACTTCCATTCACCAGTCTTAATTTCAACTGTGGTTCCAGGTTTAGACAGAGGTATAAGCAACTTTCACACCCTGCATTTTTTCAAAACTCTCTTTAATTGTCTTTATGTTTGCCTCAATTATTTGCTCATTAAACTTACCTTCAAATTTTGCCCTAAGAGCCTTTAACACAGACTCAAGCTTGACTATTCCTGTAAGCTTTACAAATGCACCAAGCATAACAGTGTTTACAATTGGCTTTCCAAAATTCTTTAACGCAATCTCTGTGCCATCAATCACAAAAACCTGCTTTGCCTTCAAACCAAGATCCTGAGGCTTCTTGTTTGTATTAACCAAGACAAATCCGTTTGGCTTTAAACCCATAGAAACATCAACACTTTTTAACACACCTGAGTCTGCCACAACCACAAAATTAGGCTCTGTGACCTCTTCATGAATAATTATTGGCTTTGAGTCAATCCTGCAAAAAGCAACTACTGGAGGGCCTCTTTTTTCACTGCCAAAAATAGGAAAAGCCTGTGAATACTTGCCTTCAAGGTTAACTGCCTGCGCCAAAACCTCTGAAGCCGTGACCATTCCCTGTCCAGCCCTACCATGAAACCTTACCTCAATCACAAAAAAAACCCTCTAAAAATAAGTCAACTAAAGTAATTTTATTTAAGACCATATTTAAAGATAACGTTAAATGGCTAATAAATAAACGATGAACGCCGAAAAATCATTGGAGTTTTCCAGTGAAAAAAAAGTAAGCCAAAACAAATATCATTGCCAAGAAAAAAATTATTACAAAACCAACCGCCAAATTCAAAACATAAGTAAAGGTACGCTTTGTCTCAGGATCAACTTCAGGCTTTTTTTCCTCAAGCATGCCAAATACTTCAGAAGCCCTTTCCTTCTCACTAATTTTATCTTCTTCCATGCCTTACAAGTAAAAGAAAAACCAAGTATTTAAGCCTTCCGCTGAACTGTCACGCCCAAGTATCACATGCGGGTTCTATCTGCGATAGAACTTAATCAAAAACTTTTAAAAAAAATAGAAAAAAAAATGTTAATTTGCTTCAGGAATGTCAATTGCCAAGGCAGGATACATTGAACTGCTCCAAAATAAGTTTCCTGAATACAAAACAGGACTATGCATTGTACCGGAATACAAATTAGGCAAAACAAGCCACTCCATTATATATAGGCCTTGTGGAGAATCAAGATTCACACGCGCAATTGCATTATCACTGTTAAAGTTAAGGATTGGCGGAAAACCAACATAAACCTTGTCTTCAATCACAAAAGCACTTGACGCATGGGCAGTAGACCCAGCAAAATTAATTGAACCAACTAAAGAAATGTCCTGAGAAGGCTCACTTACATTATAAACAGATAAATCACCAAAAGTTGAAACAACTGCCAAATACTTTTCTGAAGCATTTAACGCATAGACACTAATAGGCACATTAATTACATTAAACAATGACAATTCAATGGCTTGCGGACTTGAAAAATCAATGCTTGATAAGTCAACCAAATAAATTTTTGCATAAGCATCCACGACATAAGCAATGCTGCCTTCTACTTCAAGGGCTCTTGCACTTGAATTGTCAGGTAAAATAAACTGTGAAACTAAAATTGGGTTAACTGGGTCAGTAACATCAAGAACTATCAAGCCATTTTGCGCTGCAGTCAAAATAACAACATTATCTTTTGCATAAACACCATAAATAGTGACTCCTGGACTAAAAACATGGACCAATTCCGGAAAACCATTGTTTGCAGCATAAATATGCAGGCCACTGCCTGCAAGGTAAACATAACCATTGTTTGCTGCAATTGCTTTTGCAAACGGAGCAGGCGTTTGACTAATTACCTGAATGTTTTGCGGGTTTGAAACATTAGTTGCAGTAAGCATTTGGGTGCTGCCTGCACTCCAGGCAATGCCATTATCAATTGCAAATCCCCTGTCATAATTATTAGTTGGCAATGAATAATCCAAAACGCCCATTAAAGGCACAACTTCAAAAGTCTGTGTAAAACTTGAGTGATTCCACTCTGTATCTGCAACACCATACTCTAAAGTATAGGTTCCCGGGGCATCAAATCGTTTGACTAATTGCCCTCCAGACATGTACTGCCAATTAAGTTTCCAATACTCATAACCATACTCTTGTGTTGGAGAAACTGCTATACTTGGGTCAAAAACATAATCTACACCCATAATCAATGGCTCTGATTCTGGATTAAATTCCTGCCAAATTTCAGGTTCAAAAGAAACACGCTTATATGACTTGTATTCAGACCTTATTGGGCCAAAACAAGCAAGAGTGCTTATTGTACAGCCACGCTGGAAAGCATCACCTGCAGGAAAACAACCTAAAGTGCCTGAATCAAATCTGGATGAATCATAAGCAGAGCACTGGTTCTCTGCATCCGCAAGCACACCCATGTCAGCGCCATCACATTCTTCGCCAAGTTCTTTAACTCCATTTCCGCAGACTGCAGGCGCTTCTATTGAGCATAAAGAGTCACAGCCATCACCGCTAAACAAGTTCCCATCATCACAGAACTCGCCTTCCTCAACCACGCCATTTCCACAAATTGGCTCAAATTCTTCTATTTCACAAACACTGCTGCATCCGTCACCATCAAGCACGTTGCCGTCATCACATTCTTCGGCGCCTTCCAAAACATGATTCCCGCAAACTGGGCCAGACGGCTCGTTTTGGCAAAATTCATTACAGCCATCATTGTTCAAAAGATTGCCATCATCGCACTGTTCGCCGTCTTCCAAATCCAAGATGCCATCACCGCAAAAAGGCTCTTCTTCCTCCAGTTTACAGCTTGCGTCACAGCCATCGCCATCAAGGTTATTTCCATCATCGCACTCTTCAACAGGAATCTCAGGATTAAAATTATTCACTAACCCGTCGCCACAGAATTCAAGGTCGCATACATTAGTGCAGCCATCCCCGCTTTCAGTATTCCCATCATCACACTCTTCGCCCTCTTCAGTCAACAAGTTACCGCAAACTGAACCAGTTTCAATCAAACAAACAGAACTACAGCCATCACCATCAAGGTTATTTCCATCATCACATTGCTCGCTTTCACCAAATATTCCATCACCGCAATAAGGAGTCCTTTGAGGAGGATCTTCTTTTTCGTCAACAGAAAAATCTTTTTCCTGTTGTTCAAGATAATCATCATGCTTTTTCAAATTTTGGTTATCAAAATTTTTGGCAAATGAGCCAGTAAGCAAAAAAATAGAAAGCAAAACTGAAACCAATACAAAAAAGATTTTTTTATGCATAATAAACCAACATAATTCTCAAAGAAAGTCTTTTTAAATATAAATAAAATTCAAAAGTGGCAGCCTACAATAAAAAAAACGCAGTTTTCATGCAATCCAGCAAGGATTATTAACCAAGTTTTACTTTATTACTAGTGAAATGCCAGCAAAAATACACCCAAGACAACACAGGCGATTACCAAGAATAATTGCAGGCGCAGCCTTAGGGGCGGCATTAATTGGAGCAGCCCCACAAATCGCACCAAGAGTTGCAAAAGCAATACCTGCAAAAATACACGCTTCAATAAGAGCACGAGCCGTTAAAGAAAATGAACTATTATTCCAAATAGCAGAGGAGCTTGGAAGAGAGCGTGACAGGAAATTAACTAAATTGCAATTGCAAATTGACCAATCTAAAACTAATGAAGAAGCGCAAAAAGCAAAAGAAGAGTACAAAAAAACTGCAGGAGAATTTCAATCAAAAATCAATGAAAACCAAAGAAAATTACAAAAAAACAACAGAACTGCAATAAGAAAACTTGATACAATTGAAAAAATGCAGGACGCAATAAACCCAAAAGCAGATGCAATGCTTAAAGGAATTTCACGCGCAGAACCGCTTGTTACAGGCACAGCTGGCTTGCTTGGCGGACTACTTGGCTTGGGTTTGGCTTTAAGAACCACATCAAAAAGAGAACGGCAAAGAAAATTTGCAAAATTAAGCAAAAAAATTAATTTACGCAGACCAATCCGAAAGTACCTTGCAGACAGAGCAAGAAAATACAAAAAAGGCTTTAGTGTATCAGTTGGAGCAGAAGGAGTTCACCAAACTCAAATTGAAAATCTGGTCAATGAAATAAACAATACTTTTTCGAAAAAAAAACAAAGAAAACTTTTACTTAAACTAAAACGTCAAATGTTAAAATCAACCGTCTTAAAAAATGCCTCAGAAAAATTCAAGTATTTTTTAGTGAAAGGCAACAGAATTATTTTCACTGACGACCCAAAAAATAAGTGAACTGTTTTAAGTGCCCTGAGTTTGAAGGGATTTTAAAATATCATCTGCTTTTTGAACAAAAAATGGATTATTGTAATTCCCTAATTGGACTTTGGGTTCCAAATAACTTGTAGAAAATGTATACTGGTGCTCAAATTGTGGCGGCCCGTCATTATGCATTATGTCATCTTTGTTTGGTAAAAAATTTTTTGGATGAAAATCATAAACATGCACCAATCCAAGCAAATGGCCAAGCTCATGAGCAGCAACCCTTGAAGTTACGGTAACAAGCTCCCCATAATTTAATTCCCCAAAACGCTGCACACACTCAATGGCCTGTCCTTTGGCATAATAATTAAGCTGATCAACAAACTCACTTAATGCAAACTCATGACCTGTACTGCAGTCAAGCCTTTCACCAGTGTAATCACCAATCACTTCCAAAGGTACTTCTGTAAGCGTAATGGTTGAATACTCTTGTTCACTTGACTGTACTTGCGTGAATTCAATCAAGCTTTGTGGATAACCATAGTCTTCAAAATAATTTTTTATTTTTTCAAAAACATCTGACTTAAACTGTTGGTTGTCAAAAAATGAGTAAGACTGGCTAATGTTTGCAAGGTTAAATCCTTCTCGAAACTTTACATGAACTATTTGCTTTGGCTTAGGTTTTTTTCCGACATTAATTACATCAAACTCGTAATCAAATGAATCCCCAGTGTTTTCACCAAAAATCACAAAGTAGCCTGTCCGCAAGTCAAGTGAAAAATTCTGCGGCCTTAACTGCAAACTTGAAACAGGATTTCTTGATCCGCCTGAATTCAAAAAAAACTGGAAATAACCATAAGGTTCACTTGATTTT
>CAYIJY010000007.1:0-17041 GCA_964363785.1 uncultured archaeon | reverse complement strand
ACTTGCGTTTGGAAGAAATGGAAATAGATGACATCTTTATGCTTAAAAAAATCAAGAAAAAAGAAAAAAAAGAATTTTCTAAAATTTTTAATTAACTGGTGGCTCTATATACCCTAAAAGATGCCCTTCCAAATCGTAGAGTGCATTTACTCCCTTTAATCCAAGAACTCTGCCTTTTCTTGTTTCTTTTATTTTTTTAAATAAAACAAAAAGCAATGGTTTGCCTGGAACAATTTCTATATTTTTTGGAAGATTAAGATGAGAAAAAGCTTTTGGTGGGGCAACCATAACTTCTAAATGCAAACCAGGTAATTCAAATTCTCCTGAAGAAACTGTCTTATATCGCTCCATTTTTCTGCTGCGTGGATTAAATTTTTCTCTTAACAAATCAGTTGGAATAGTTTTAGGTACATTTATTTGATTTACAACAATAGTTGCTTGTTTTCCCATCCTCTCAGAAACAGCCAATACTTTTTGTTTATTTGGCCCTCTTTGTTCTTCAATTTTTTTTCTTTCTGACTCTCTAACTTGTCTTTCAGTTAATTTAGGATAAGGTCTACGAGCTACAGTCCTTTTTATTTGATCAATAGGTCTTGATGGTCTTTTTCTAGGTTGCATAAACTGCACTTAAAAAATTATTAAAAAATATATTAATTTTGGAATATAAAAACTAAATGTATATTTCAAAGAAAGTTACATCAATACATGATTAATGATACTTTTTTATTCATTAACAGCCTATTTGAAAGTGAATGGTACTCGAAGAAAGCCTTCCGCTTGAAACTGTTGGAATAATTGTTATTTTTAGTCTTATTTTGAGTTTATTACTTAAAAGGCTTGGGCAGAATGCTGTGCTTGGATTTATTTTGGCTGGTTTTTTGCTTGGGCCATTTGCACTTAATTTTTTGCGGCCTGATGATTTGCTTGTAAAAGTTTTTGCCGAACTTGGTTTGTTTGTTTTGTTGTTTTACCTTGGAATAGAATTATCGTTTAAAGAGTTTTTGAAGGCTGGTGTCCCGACTTTTAGCTTGGCCATTGCTGACATGATTGCACTTGGAGTGATTGGTTTTGTAATTTCTTATATTGCTGGTTTTTCTTTATTATTTTCGCTTGCAGTTGCGGTAATGCTTTTTTCGCACAGCTCAGCCATTGTTGGAAAATTTATTTTGGATAAAGGTTTAATCAAAGAAAAATCTGCGCAGATGGCTCTGGCAATTTTGATTTTAGAGGATTTTTTGGGAATCTTGATTTTGGTTTTCATTTCAAGTTTGTCAAACCCTGATTCTGCCTTGAGCCTTGCAATGACTTCGGTTGTTTTTGCTGTTGTGAGCTTTTATGCAGTGCACAGAGTATCTAGTGTGGTTGAAAAGTTTTTAACAGATAAAAATGTGAGCTCCACTGAATTGACTCTTTATGGGCTTGGCATTGGATTGATTGTTGCGACTTTGGCCAGTTTTTTAAAGCTCTCACCGGCACTTGGAGCATACTTTGCAGGGTTTGCCTTGTCAGAGTTTAAGGTTGGAGAAAAAGTTAAGCATGAATTAGAGTTTTTGCGGGAGTTTTTCCTGTTGTTTTTCTTTGTGTCTTTTGGAACAAGCCTTTTTTTCAATCACGAATTGCAGCAAATAGTTATTCCGCCAATTGACCAACTTGGATTCATTGCAGGCTTGGCACTTTTGTTGTCTTTGGCAATTGTTTTTGTGAATGCAATTATTTTTACTGTGATTGGGCCTCTTTTTGGTTTGACTAATAAAGATTCAAGTGAGATTGCAGTTTTTCTAACTCCACTTGGAGAATTTGTAATAATCATTACTATTACGGTTTTGCCTGCATTAGGTGGCGGTGAAGCGCTTTTTTTGTCGCCGATTGCGTTTCTTATGATTGTTTTTACTTTGCTGATTTTCCAGCCTCTTTACAATTTGCTTGGCTTGCATGACAAGTTAACCCAAAAGATCCCTGCTTTTGCGCCGCGGCATAAGGAAGAAAAGCCAATTAAGCCATTTACAAGTGAATCACGCCAGGACCTTCATGACATTGGGCTTAATTTGATAATCATAGTGGGGCTTGTTTGGATTACTATTTTGTTGTATGAAGCAATTCCTACAACCGGTTTGGAGATTCCATTCGGCAGGACAATTTCAGCAGGAGTTTTGTTTTTCTTTTTTGTATCCATACCGCTAATTAATTTGCTTAGGGCTGCAAAAAAACTTCTTACACACTCGCTTTCAAAAGAAGTCACAATATATTTGGAGCTGGATCACCCGCAGGCAAAAGAATAAAAAAAATTAAATTATCTTGGCTTTTTTTTTCTAAAAGTAATTAATCCTTTGTGGCCATCTTCTCCTGCAGAAGTAATTTTTATCCTCATGGATGTTCTTGGTTTTGAGCTGACACGATTTTGTCTTAGACTTAGCAAACGCATTGTTTGTTCAAGCATTGAAGGGATTATAACTTTTGTAAACCCCATTTGTCTTGATTTATTTATAACCTTGGTTAATAGCCTTCTTCCGAGTTTTATTCTCCTGTAATCTTGTTTTACAAATATTGCTGGCACAGATAAATAATTTCCAGTTAAACTAGGGATAATTTCTGCAGTTATAAAACCTGCCATTTGTCCATTTACAAATGCCCCTATTTTTACCTGTGAATTGTGCAGTTTATCTAAAGTTTTTTTGCTTGGTTCCGCAGCATGAATAAATCCGCGTACAAAATTATAAGGGATTGCTTGAAGTGGTTTAAATGTAATATCATAGGTTCTTTTGGTTGCAGGCATGTTAGATAGAATGATAAAAAATATTAAAAAACCAAAGGAAAAAATATTGCCTATTTTAGATTGTATTAAAAAAAGTTCTAAAGTAAAGTAAATAGTGTTTTTATGAATGAAAAAATGGTTAGCGCTTTGAATAATCAAATAAAAAACGAGTTTTATTCACATAACGTTTACTTGTCAATGGCTGGTTACTTTGAGGGCCTTGAGTTAAAGGGCTTTGCTGCTTGGTTTAGGGCACAGGCAAAAGAAGAGCTTGAGCATGGCATGAAAATATTCAATTTTTTGATTGAGCGAAATATTGATCCAAAAATACTTGCAATTGATGCACCTGCGCATGAATGGAATTCACCGACACAGGTTTTTCAGGAAGCGCTTAGGCATGAAGAAAAAGTGACAAAAATGATTAACGAGCTTTATGAGTTATCAATGAATGAAAAGGATTATGCCTCCAAAATTTTTTTGGGGTGGTTTGTAACCGAACAGGTTGAGGAAGAGGCAAATGCAAGGGAAATTCTTGCAAAAGTTGAAATGGCTGAAAAGTCAAAAGAAACTTTGCTTTTGCTTGACTTGGAATTAGCTAAAAGAAAATGATTTTTTGGTGAAAACTAGTGTTAAAAGAAAAAGAAATGCCAAAAAATGATGATGAGTGGAAAAAAAAATTGACGCCGGAACAATTTCGTGTTTTGAGAAAAAAAAGCACTGAAATTCCTTTCACTGGAAAACTTTTGCATAATAAAGATAAGGGGACTTACAGGTGTGCTGGTTGTGGCGCGGAATTATTTTCTTCTGACACAAAGTTTGACTCAGGGACAGGTTGGCCTAGTTTTACTGACCCAAAAAACACGCAAAATATTGAATTAAAAGTTGACAAGGGTTTTGGCATGGCCAGAACTGAAGTCATTTGCAAGCGCTGCGGTGGCCACTTGGGGCATGTTTTTGATGACGGGCCCGGGCCGAACAAAAAAAGGTATTGCATTAATTCTTGTTCACTTGAATTCAAAAAAGACGGGGAATAAACAAAGGAGTTGATTAGAAAATGAATTTTGTTAAAGAGTTTTTAGAGTTTTTGAAAAAATATCAGGTTATTGGCTTGGCTGTTGCATTCATTATTGGTGCAGCATCCACAAAGCTTGTGACTGCGTTTGTTAATGACATTATAATGCCAATAATTGGGGTTGTGATTCCTGGCGGCGACTGGAGGGCAGCAACACTTGAAATTGGGACTGCAAAATTTTTGGTTGGTGACTTTGTTGGTGCATTAATTGATTTTTTGATTATTGCTTTTGCTGTGTTTGTGATAGTTAAATTCATTATGAAGGAAGAAGCGACCAAGAAAAGGTAAATTATAAAACAAGTTCTTGGACGCATTTGATTAGAATTGTTGCATAAGAGCCTTTTGGTAATTCAAAAAACAAGAGTGCATTTTTGTTTTCAAAACTAGCTTTAAAGTTTTTTGGGGTAAAAAAAGTTTTTCTGATTAATGCTTTTTTCTTTGGAAAGACAGGTTGAATTACTAGTTTTCTTTTGATTGAATTTTTTTTGAAAACAATTGGGGCTTTTTTGTCGTTTATTTTCATGAATTTTTGGCCTTTTGAGGTCTTTATTATTTGCTCTAAGAGTAAGTCGTTGAATTTTTGTGCTTGAAAAGCTCGGCATGCAATTGATAATTGTTTTTTGTTGCAGAACAGAATTGCATTTTTGAAGTCAATTGGATGATTAAGCAAGTATTCAAAGACTTTTTTTTTGTTTGGAGGCAATAATTCTGATTGACAAAGTGTTATCCAGTCAAGCCAGTTTTTTTCAATAAAGTCCTTTATTTGGATGGAGAATTCTGAATCAAATGGACTTTTTTTTGTTAAAACTATTTTGAGGGCGTTTTCCCATTTTTCTTCAAATAGTGCTTTTCCAAATTCAAGTGAATTTTCGTCAAATCTTTGGTCGTCAAAGTAATTTGGAAAAACTAGTTTTCCTGCTTTTTTTAGGAAAAACTTTTCTTTTTCATTAACGTTTTCAAGTTTTATTTCAAAGCGGTTTGAAGTGTGCATTCCGACAAAAATTCGTTTACTGTCTTTTCCAACAAACTCTATTTTTATGCGTTCATCAATTGGCTCTAAAAGCTCAGTTTGGGTGCATATCCACTGATATGAGTGCGAATCCTTGTCCTTTAGGCCTGAGAAATAGATTTTTGCGTTATTTTGATCTTCTAAAAGTTTTATTGCAGGAAGTGTAGCTATCCCTTTTTTTTCAAGCAAATAATAAAAGTATTTTCCGTCATCAAGTGTGGAGTAAAGCACTTCTTTTACTACAAAAGTATCGACTGATTTTTCAAAATGCATTAAAATAATTTTTATAGGATATAGTTTTTTATTTTAAAGAATGCTTGTTTCTTAGAAGATAAGCATGCCAATTCCAAGAAAACCAAATAGGCTAAAAGCCACGGTATCTTTTAGGGGAGTTCCAGAAAAGTCAATGGCAAAACGCTACCCTGCTTTAAAAACCCCTTTTTTGGTGATTAGAAGTAACATTTATTGGATTACTGGAAAATTTAAAAGAATTGAAAATCAAGGTTCTTTTGGCAAATTATTTAATGAAATGGACCCGGTATTTGAACTTCACTTCCATGCGCTTGATGGCAAAACAATGGTTTTATTGTTAAGGCAGCTTGGCGAGCAATTTGAAGCAATGAAAAAAAAAGGAATAAAAGGGCTTTATACTGACACACCAAATCAGGCAATTGCAAATTATTTAATAGAAAGATTTGGCGGCATAGAAACATTTTTAGACCAAGAAGTGAAAAGAAAAGCCATGAAGGCATATTCTTCACAAAAACAATACCCGCGCAAATATACAAGAACGCCTGTGAGAAGAATTGTAATAAAATTCTAAAAAAAAACCTAAAAAATGGGCTTTAAAAGCTTTTGTATTGGATATTTCTATATATAGAAAGAAAAGTGCAAAGAATAACTCTATTTTTTTCTTAAGCGAAAAAAAGACCTTGCTTTTGGCAATGGTTATGTGGCGTTGTTTTTTGCTGTTTTTTTTCACAAAAAAAAACAAGGAGTGATTTTTTTTGAATTTTAGTGACTTAAATATAAGTGAAAGCCTAAAGGGCGCAATAAAAAGAAAGGGTTTTGTTAATCCTTCTGAAATACAGGAAAAAGTAATACCAATTGCATTGTCTGGAAAGGACTTGGTTGGAAAGGCAAAAACAGGAACAGGCAAAACTGCTGCTTTTGGAATTCCATTAATTGAAAAAATCAAGCAGGGCCACGGCTGCAGCGCATTAATTGTAGTGCCTACAAGGGAGCTTGCTTTGCAGGTTAAGGAAGAAATTTCTTCTTTGGCAACTGCAAGTAACATAAAGACAATTGCTGTTTTTGGCGGGCAAAACATTCAAAGGCAGGCTGAATTAATTAGAAGGCAGCCTGAAATAATTGTTGGAACACCAGGGCGACTTTTGGACTTGATTGAAAGGCAAATACTGCACTTTGACAAGGCTAAGTTTTTGGTTTTGGATGAAGCTGACAAAATGTTTGACATGGGTTTTAGGGATGATATAAAATTATTGGTTACATTTTTTCCAAAAGAAAGGCAAACAATGCTTTTTTCTGCAACAATGTCAAAAGAAGTTTTAGAGCTTGCAAACAAGCATTTAAAGCATGACAAAGTGATGGTTGATGTCAGTGAGGACGAGTCACCTGTAAAGGAAATACAGCAGTTTTATGTTATGGTTGACCACAAGCAAAAAGCTGATGCATTGATTGCGCTTTTGGCTAAAGAAAGGGACTCAAAAACACTTGTGTTTTGCAGGACAAAAAGAACCGTTGACTGGCTTGAAAGACAGTTATACAGAAGCGGCATAAAGGCTCTTGCAATTCATGGCGATAAAAAGCAAAACCATAGAAACAAGACAATTGAACTGTACAAGAATGACCACAGGTTGATTTTGATTGCAACTGATATTGTTTCGAGGGGAATTCATGTTGAAGACATTAATCATGTAATTAACTTTGATTTTCCTGAAGCGCCAGAAACATACATTCACAGGATTGGAAGGACTGCAAGGCAGGGTAAAAAAGGAATTGCAATAAGTTTTTGCACAAATATGCTTGAGCTTGACCAATTAAGAAGAATTGGGCACAAAAGCAATGCAGAAATAAAAGAACTCCCGCTTGTCAGAAAACAACCAATATATAATTAAAAAAAAAAATATTTAAAAAAATAATTTTTAAACCAAGGGGAGTGGATTTTATTAAGCATGCTGACCATCATAAAGAACACATTGAAGGAATTTCAACTAACTTAAAGCAACTTCTTGAAAAATCAGATCAGGCAATTTATGTCTATCTTGACGATCACCATAAAATCTGCAATAAAAAATTTGCTGCGCTGCTTGGGTATAAATCCATAAAAGAATGGACTGACATACATGAACCATTTACTAAAGCGTTTGTTGAGTATGAGAGCCGCGGGGCACTGGTTTTTGCTTACCAAAAAGCAATTGAAAGCTATGTTGGAAGCTGCATTGAAGTGACTTGGAATAAAAAAGATGGTGAAAAGGTAAAAACAAAAGTAATTTTAGTCCCATTTTTGGTTAACGGGAATGTCTTTGCACTGCATTTTGTTTCCCTGATTACTTCTTTAAGTTAGACAAAATTATTTATTTGAATTAGCACGGGATTGTTCATGTTTAATGAATTGTTCAGCTGTTGTGCGTCTGCAAGATAATCTTTTACGGTTTTTGCTTTGCTTGAAACCATATTAATTGCAAATTTACAGCAAAGAACTTAAAACAATTTCATATACTGTAGATAAGTCTAGTTTTTTGTGGTGTTTTTTTTTGTCTTCATTTGAAGTTTTTGTCTCAGATTTTTTTGTAGTGCTGTTTTCGGCGCTTATTGCGACTATTTTTTGCCAGAAACTAAAGTTGCCGCCGGTCATTGGGCTCATTTTTGCGGGTGTTTTGATTGGGCCGACTGGTTTTGGTTTTGTAAAGGAAACTGAACTTATAAATATTTTTGCTGAAATTGGTGCAGTCTTGCTTCTTTTTTACATTGGAATAGAGTTTGATTTTCAAAGCCTTATTCAGGTTGCAGTAAAGTCAGTGTTTTTTTCTTTGGCAAAACTATTGGTAGTGTTTGTGTTCATTTATGAGATAAGCATTATTTTTGGCCTTGATACTTTGACTTCTTTGATTGTCGCATTTTTGTTGTCAATTACAAGCACTGCAATCATGATTAGGATTCTTGAACAAAAAGGGCTTTCAAAAAAAGAAGAGGTAAAAGTCCTTGTAACTGCACTCATAATTGAGGACATTATTGCAGTAATTGCAATTACGCTTGTTTCTTCTCTTGACTCAAGTGGCTTTACTTTGAGACAGGCACTTACTTCGGTTGCGTTTTCAACCTTTTTGCTTGGATTTGCTTATTTTGGCTTAAAAAAAGCAATTGAGATTATTTCAAATTTTTTCAAGTTTGAAGAAAATGATGAGTCACTTTTGTTTTTTTCGCTTACTCTTTGCATGGCTTTAAGCATGATTGCATTTGGCTTGGGGTTAAGTGCTGCAATTGGAGCTTTTTTGGCAGGAAGCCTAGTGTCTTCTTTAAAGCTTGGGCATAAGGCAAGGGAGATCACGCATCCGCTTGGCTTGGCTTTTTCTGCAGTTTTTTTTATATCCATTGGAATACTTACAAGTGCAACTTCAATTCTTTCAAATATTTGGATTTACTTGGCACTTCTTTTGGCGCACATTATTGGTATTTCTCTTGCAGTTTTCTTTTCTGCAAGATTAATTGGATTTAATCGTGAACAATCTGCTTTTGCAAGTATGTCCATGCTTGTAATTGGTGAGTTTTCATTGCTTTTTGCAAAAGAGGCACAGAGTTTTTCTTCAATTGACTTGATTGGGTTGTCTTCAGTGAGTATTCTTGCAACAACCATAATGAGTTCTTTTTTTGTAGGAAAATCGGAAAAATTCTTGTTTTTTATAAAGTATGTTCCGCAGCCGATTATTGTGAAACTTGAAAGGCTGTTTGCGTTTAGTAAAAGAATTATTGAAAACCTTGAGTATGCAGGAAAGCTTCACAGGATTCTTTTAAGGGAAATTGTGGAGACACGAAAGGACTTGAAAAAAATTCTTTTTGCAGCAGTTGTTTTGGTTGGAATTGATTTCTTTTTTTACGATGTAGTGCTTGATATTTTTGGTTATTCAATTAGTGTCTTTAGGTTTGTTGCAATTGTTCTTTTTGTGACTGTGCTTTATTCAATTGTAAGGGTTATTTCTTCAGGAATGCATTTGCTCGACGTTTTTGGCCAGATAATCATGAATGGAAATATGGATCAAATGAAGAAATTTGAAAGAAATCTTTTGATTGCGTTCTTTTTCTTTGCATTGTTTATAATCGCGCCTATTTTAACGGATTATTTGCGCCTTCCAAGTGCATTTAACTGGTTAAGGATTGGACTTTTTTTGCCAGCAATCACATTTGCATGGATTGCACTTACAACAATCCCAAGCATACATAAAAAGCACATAAGAAAGCAGCAGGAAGACAATGAGCAAACAATTGATGCTGTAAATTAAACAAAAGTTTTCATTTTAGTTGTAATTTTTTTTAAATAACCGGTTAATTTTTTGGGGTTTTATTTTCTTTGGTTGAGTTATTTATTTTTTGCTTTTGATTGTGCTTGCTTTTGAAATGCGTCTCCAATAAAGAATTGCAACTATCAAAACTATGATTAGTGCCCCGCCAAATAAAAGAAAGAAGTTTGGTGATTCCTGTCTTGCATTGATTACGTTTAATTCCACTACTTTTTCTTCAAGCAGGACTTCGTCATCAACAAAGCTTCTTATTTCAAGGTCAAGCAAGTACTTTTGGATGTTTGCTGTGTCTTCAACCCTGAATTCAAGTGTTGCTTCACCGGTTTCTCCTGGTGACAAACGTGGTGCAACAAAGTCAAATGTTTTTTCAAATTCAAATGGATGCTCACTTTTTTGGAATATTTTTACTCTCACGCTTTCTGCATCAGCTTCCCCGTTGTTTTGTAAAACAAGTTTTAGTTTTGCTCCGCGATCCCCTGCCGAAAGTATTTGGGGTGTTGTTTGTATTGAAATAATATCTATTTTTGGAACTGGCTTGATTGAAATGTCAAATAATAATTCTTTTTCAACAAAAGAACCATTTGATGAATTTTCAAGTGTGTATTCTGCAATTAATTTTGCTTTGTAATTGCCTGCCTTGGTTCCTTTTGGAATGTTTATTAAAAAAGAAATTTCTTTTGATGAATTTGACTGCAAATTTCCGATTAGGCCTTGGTTTGAGAAACTGTCTGCAAATTCAAGTTCATTTGGCAACTCTAAGGTTGTTTTTAGGTTTTCTGCCAAACCATCACCAATGTTTAGTATTGTAATTAAGAGTTTCACATCATCAGTGTCTGGTAAAAGTTTTTGTGGTTCTGAGTCAACTGAACCTAATTCTATGTTTGGTAATTTATTTTCAACATCAATACTTAAGTCAAAAGAAGTGTCGCGCTCATCTTGTTCTTTTACAAGAACTTCAAAAAAGTTTTCCCCATCAACTGCGTCAGCAGTGACTTCAAGGCGGTACTTTACTACGCTTGACTTGTTTCCAAAAATCAAGCCAAGGTCTTTTACTGCTTCTTGACCAAAAGAAAGCCTTAAACTGTCCTTTGGAATTAACTCAATTTGAATGTTTTTGGTTGTTGCTTCTTGATTGTTTTCAACTGACAAAAATACGTCCACGTATTCGCCTGCTTTTGCTGGCAATGGGTCATAATCAAGGACCTTTACGTTTACAGCAAATGCACTTAATGCAAAAAATATTATTCCAAAAATCAAGTATATCTTTTTCAAATCAAACCACCCTTTTTTCAATGAATTATTTTCTCTTCCGATTTCTATTAAAAAACCTATCTTCAAGCAAAAGAATCGGCGGAATAAGCAATATGCATGCTGAGAAAATGAAAAAAATGCTTAAAGCAAGGGTTAATCCAAGTCTTTGAGTTACCAGTAAAGAGGCCAGGATTAAGGAAAAAAAGCCAATTAGGGTTGTCAGCATGCCTGCAAAAATCCCTTCACCTATTTCTTCCATTGTTTCAATAATTGCTTCTTCAATTTTTTTTCCATTTTTAGTCATGTGTTTTATGCTGTGGACTAATTGGATTGAATAATCATCTCCAAGGCCGATTACAAGTGCAATAAAGCCGCTTGTAAGGTAGGTAAATGGCAGGTTAATGTAGCCCATTGTGCCAACTGTCCATAACAAAGCAAGCATTATTGGAAGGATTGAAAAAAGAGAAATCACAATTGAACGATAAAATATTAGATAAAGTATGAAAATCATGATGAATGAAAGAATAGTTGATATTCCAAGAGTAGAGCCAAGGTTTGCATCAAGTTCTTTGAATTGGACTAGGTCGCCCCAGATTTTTGAAGTCACGCCAAGGGGCAGGTCAACTGATTCAACAATGTAAGAAATTTCGTTGTATTGTCTTGTAAAGTCTGGTGTTTGTTCTCCAAAATTTCCAATAATTTGTATTCGTGCAATGGAATAATCGGAATTAAAAAAAGTTTTTATTTGAGGGTTTTTTGAAATAAGTGTTTCTATTTTGTGTTTTTCGTTTGGTAAAACTCCGTCATTTAATTGTTTTAAAGTACTTACAGGAGTCTGGACTGAATTAACGTATTCAAGTTTTTGAATTGATTTTGCAATTAAATCAATTTTTTTTAAAAAAACCGGGTCTCTTAAGTCAAGTGAAGCTTCTTCGCCTTCTTTGTCAGCAAAAAACAATAAAGTCAGTGTGTTAAAGCCTCCTCCAAAGTCACTGCCGACAACAAATAAGCTTTCAACAACTGGATCATGTTGTGGCAAAAAATTTTCATTGCTTGTATCAAAGTAAACAAAGCTAAAGCCCGGTAAAATCAAAATAGTAAAAATTATTACTATAGCTAAAACTAAAATTGGGTGTTTTACTTGGAACTCACCAACGCGTTTTGTGGCTTTTCTAATGTATTCTACTTCCATTTATGTTCACCGTGTTCTTCTCTAAGTATTTCTATTTTTAGTTTTAAGAAAACCGGAACTAAAACTACTGTTGAAATGTAGCAGAGGGTTATTCCTAGTGCAAGTGTAAAGCCCTGAATTCTTACTGCTTCTGTTGAGCCAAGAATGTTTACTCCGAATCCAACAAAGGTTGTAAGGTAAGACAAGAATAATGCAGTGCCTACGACCTGCATTGTGCGTGAAATTGGTTTTGACTCATTTTTTCTTACGATTGAAGAAAAACTGTTTACAACGTGTATTGCATAGCCTACTCCAAGCCCGATTACCATTGCTCCAACTGTAGCGTTTGAAAGTGAAAGTTTTATTCCTAAAATTTCAAGTATTCCTGCAAGCCATATCACTGCAAAAATTACAGGAAGAAAAGTAATGAGGGTGTAAGAGATTTTTTTGTAAAGGTAAAGCATGACTGCAAACACAAAAACCAATGCAACAAGCAAAGTCACTAGGCTGTCATTAATCATGAGTTTTATTATTCTGTTTAAGAGTGTTGGAAAGCCGGTTAGTGAGGCAGTTGCTCCAAGTGGCATTGGTGCAGCGTCAACCCTTTCATGAAGTCTTGCTTCTACTTCGTCGCGGTTGCCGGGTTTGTTTGGTATGTCAACAACTACATTCATTATTGTGGCGCTTTTGTCTTTGTTAAAAAATGCTTGTGCAGAAGGCCCAAGTAATTCAAGCCATTCTTTTGACTCTTCAATTGAGTTTGGAGCTCGGCCAAAAACTTCCTTAAAAACACTTGAAATTCCAGTAACACTGCTTACTTCTGGTTCTTTTAAGAGTGATTTTTCTATTTCAAGCATGCCTTGTATGACTTTTGGGTCACGCATGTCTCTTACTCCATCTTCATCCGGAGAGGCTTCATTTGTCCTTATAACTACAAAAAAAGAGTCGGTTGCCCCAAATTCTTTTGACATTACTTCTTTGTAAGTAAGGTAATCATCTGTTGGGATTAATTGTTGATCTAGTGTTGAGTCAACTTCTAGGCGTAGCGCAAAAAAAAGGAAAAAGCCGGTTACTACTAAAACTAGAAATAATATAGGCCAAACGTGCTTTTTTTGAAATTCAACCAAGTTTAAGTAAAAGTTTTCTAAAAAATCCATATAAATGAATTTTCCAAGTCAAAAAGTATTAAAACAGTCGCAATTAGGCAAAGAAAAACAAAATTATTGGGTTAATATGCTTGAAAGGTTTTTTGTGAATTCTGACCTTGAGTAAACAATGCAGCCGGCTTTTTCTGAATCTTTTTTTAGAGAAATGTTTACGTGTGAAAGATAGCCTATGATTTTTGAGTTTGGGTTTTTTTCTTTGAATTCTTTTATTTCGCTTAAGCCAAATTCTTCCAAGTCAACAATCAAAAGGCTTGCATTGAGTGCTTTTTTAGTTGAGTCAACAAAAAGTATTTCAGTTTGCAAGTGTTTTGCTGTTTCAAGGATTTTTGCCTTAAAAAATAAGTCTTTGACTAAAGCGTATTTATGCATACAAATAAAATGAATTAACTAATTATAAGAGTATGATTTAGTATGCCTTATTTTGTTTACATTCTTGAGTGCAAAGACAAAACATATTATTGCGGATGGACCAAAAATCTACATAACCGTGTCCTACTTCACAACAAAGGAACAGCAAGCAAATACACTCGTTCGCGTTTGCCTGTAAGGGTTGTTTATTTTGAAAAGAAAAAAAGTTTGAGTCATGCGCTTAAGCGTGAAATTCAAATCAAAAGACTTTCAAGAAAAGAAAAACAAAAATTAATCCATTAAGTAAGTTTATTGGAAAGAAACAGAAGAAGAAAATAAACATTTAGCGGTAAATGCTAAATGCTGAAACTACTTTGAACAATCTTGAGTTTGAAAGTTCTGACAAAGTTGAATCTGGTTCTTCAACTTTTTCAAGTTTTATTTTTGTTGCAAGATTAAAGAATTTTTTTGGAAATTTTTCTATAATGAATACTTGCTTTCCGCGATCAAAATCAGAGAGTGCAGATTTCTCAAAACGTTTTATTTCATCCTCAGTTGCTTCTAATTCTTTATTATAGCGTGTAAAATAAATTTTGTTGTCGTCCATACTAAAATAGTACTCCATTCTCCTTAATAAAGCTGATAAGCCGACAAATTGTTGATTATTTCTTTATTGGCACTTCTTTTATGGTTTTGTCGCTTACTTTGAGTATTCTTTGTGCAATTTTTTGAATGAAATACCTGTCGTGTGACACTGCAAAGATTGCGCCATCGTAATTCAAGAAAGCTGTTTCAATGATTTCGCGCGCGTCAATATCCAAGTGATTTGTTGGCTCATCAAGCAATAACAAATTTGGTTTGTCAATTAAGATTTTTAGTAAGTTTAAGCGAGATTTTTCACCCATTGAAAGTTTTGAAATTGGTTTGTAGACTTCGTGGTTTTCAATAAACCCAACCATTGACAAATGCCGTCTTGTTTCTGCCAAATTTTTAAGCAAAGCAAAGATTTCATCATACAAAGTCGCGTCACTTGTAAGGTCTTTTAGTTCTTGGTCAGCATAACCAATTTTTGCCTGTGGATGAACAATTACTTCGCCTGAAAGCGGCTCTACTCTTCCTTCTATTGTCTTAAAGAGCGTGCTTTTTCCCATTCCATTTTCCCCAATCAATATTACTCTTTGGCCTGCTGCAATGTTTAGGTTAATATCAGAAATAAGTGGTTTGTCATAGCCAACTGTCAAATCTTTCAGCTCTACAACAACGGGAGAGTGGATTGGTGACGCCTCAAAGTGGGTTTCAAAGTCTGATTTGTCTAAGTCTGGTTTTTCAAGCACTTCTCTTTTTTCAAGCAGCCTTACCCTGTACTTTGCCTGCCTTACTTTGCTTGGGCTTGTGCCTAAGCGCGAGATTTTGTCTTTTTGGTCAAAAATATATTTTTTTTCCTGCGCGTAGGCTTTTTGTTGTGCTTCAAAGTTTGCCAAGCGAGCACGAATATAGCCAGAATAATTAGTGTTGTATTTTATCCATTTTCCGTTTTCAATTTTTAAAATTGTGTCACACACTCGGTCCAAAAAGTATCTGTCGTGTGTTACCATTAGGACCATGCCTTTAAAGTTTTTTAAATAATTTTCTAAAATGTCCAAGCGTTTGAAGTCCAAGTGGTTTGTTGGTTCGTCAAGGATTAGAAAGTCTGCGTCAGATGAAATTATTTGTGCAAGCGCAATGATTGCTCGCTGGCCTGTGGATAGTGATTTGACTGTGTGTTCAAGCCAAGAGTCCTGCACTTCAAGTGTTCGTAAAGCATTTTTGAGTTTGTTTGATGGTCGCGGTGTTTGGTGTTCTGCTGCTTTTGTTTGTAATTCAACGTAGCGTTCTGTTAAGCGGCTTATTTCTTCATTAGTTTTTTGTTCACTTGACATTAGTTTTTCTTCAATTTCTTTTAGCTCTTGGCCATATGTTTTTTGATGATAAATTTGAGTGCTTTCCAAAAGAACTTCTTTGACTAATTTGTTTTGGTCTAAGCTGACGTCTTGTGAAAAATGAGCAGCTTTTCCTGTGTACTCAATGTCGCCTGTGTAGTCTACTTGGCCTAAAATTGCCTTGATTAAAGTAGTTTTTCCTACTCCGTTTCTTCCAATCAGGCCTACTTTTGAGTTGTCCCCTATTCCTACGCTTTCGTCATGAAAAATGTCTTTTTTTCCAATGGAGATTGAAAGCTTTTTGATGATTAAACCCATATATAATAATCATTTGCGCGCGTTTTTTAAAGCAAAGCAATGGAAAAAAGAAAAAATCAAAAGCTATTTTAGTTTTATTTTTCTTAACAATAATGCGTTTGTGACCACGCTTACGCTTGAGAGTGCCATTGCCCCACCTGCAATGATTGGTGAAAGCAAGCCCATTGCTGCAAATGGAATGCCAAGGATATTGTAGACAAATGCCCAGAACATTCCCTGCTTGATCTTGTTCATTGTTGCTTGGCCAAGTTTTAGTGCCCGCACTACATCATATGGGTCTGCTTTCATTAGAACTACCTGCCCTGCCTCAATTGCAATGTCTGCTCCCGTGCCAACTGCAATCCCTAAATCAGCCTGCGCCAATGCAGGTGCGTCATTTACTCCGTCGCCAACCATGGCAACTTTTTTGCCTTTTTCCTGAAGTTCCTTGACCCTTAATGCCTTGTCTTGTGGAAGGACTTGTGAGAAAAAGTTTTTTATTCCAACTTGGTTTGCAATTGCATTTGCAGTCCTTTGGTTGTCGCCTGTCATCATCCAAACATTGATTCCAAGTTTTTCCAAATCCTCAACTGTTTTTTTTGCATTTTCTTTTAAGACATCAGCAACTGCAATCAATGCAACAATTTTTTTGCCCTTGGCTGCAAAAATAACTGTTTTTCCCTGCATTTCAAGGCTTTCAACTTCTTTTTCAGGCAATAAGGCAACTGAATTTTCTTTTAGCAATGCATGGTTTCCAATCAGATAAGTGTTTTGGCCAACTTTTCCAATTACGCCTTTGCCAAAAACAGCTTTAAAAGAATCAACTTTAGTGCTGGCAATTTTTTTTTCATTTGCATAGTTTACAATTGCTTGCGCCAAAGGGTGCTCTGATTTTTCTTCAAGGCTTTTTACAATTGAAAGCAATTCTTTTTCTTTTTCCTGTCCAAAAAACTTTGTGTCAGTGACTTTTGGTTTGCCAATCGTGAGTGTGCCTGTTTTGTCAAAGACAACCGTGTTGATTGAATGCATGAGTTCAAGTGCTTCTGCGCCTTTGATTAATATTCCTTTTTCTGCTCCAATGCCTGTGCCGACCATGATTGCAGTCGGAGTAGCCAAACCCAATGCACATGGGCAGGCAATCACCAAAACAGAAACCGCGGCAATCAATGCAAATGAAAAAGGCGCGTTAAACAAAAATAACCATGCAAAAAAAGTGATTAGGGAAACCACAATTACAATTGGAACAAAAACGCTTGATATTTTATCTGCAAGGCGCTGTATGTCTGCGCGGCTTCCCTGTGCGTCTTCAACCAATTGCACAACACGTGATAGTACTGTGTCTTTTCCTACTTTTGTTGCGCGAAAAGAAAAGTTCCCGTGCAAATTAATTGTTCCACCCATAATTGAGTCGCCAACTTGTTTTTCGACTGGGAGGCTTTCTCCTGTCATCATGCTTTCATCGACACTAGAATCGCCTGCTGCAACAATCCCATCAACTGGTATTCGCTCACCAGGCTT
>CAYIJY010000006.1:0-17046 GCA_964363785.1 uncultured archaeon | reverse complement strand
TAAGATAACTAAAAGCAGGTTTTGGAGAAGACATTCTTAGTTAGAATTTTTTTTCTTATACGAAATTATTGAAAGTGCAACAAGCGCCAAAACCCCTACAAGCACTAAATTTGTTTCACTTACTCCAACTGGTGGCTCTGATCTTGAAATGCTAAAATAAATGGTTTTTTTGTCACGGACTACTGCAGTTGAGTCTCTAAGCTCTATTTTTGCGTAATATGCGCCTGGTTGGAGAAGCGCTATTGGACCATAAAATAACAGGCTTGTACCAAGATTTGTTGTAATATAGCCTGTTGTAATGCTTGAATTATAATTAGCTAAAATAGTTGAATCGGAGTTTGAGTCATACACCTGTACAACAAGAGTTCCATTTGGGGCTCCTGCTGTAATAAAGGTTCTTACTAGAATGTCTGGGATGTCTGACGCAGGTGTGCCTTCAACAAAAACTCTCGGGCTCATGTTTACGTCAAGTATTTGGTAAAATTGGGCATTTGCAAAGCCTGAGAATAATGCAAGAAAAAATAAAAGCAAAAGAATGTTTAGTGTGCGCATTTTTTATCAACTTTTTTATTTTATTGGCCAATTAAATTAAACAACGCGTATTTTAATACTTTTCGAGGAAAAAAGGATTTTTGAGTGGTTTAAAATGTTTCCAGGAATGGGCAAAATCAATCCAAAGCAATTGCAGGGAATGATGAAGCAAATGGGGATTGACACAAAAGAATTGGATGCCAAAAGGGTTATTTTTGAGCTTGAGGGAAAAAACTTGGTTATTGACAATCCTTCTGTGACTGTAATGACTATGCAGGGCAAAAAAACTTTTACAGTCATGGGTGACCCAAAAGAAGAGCAGAAAGGATTGCCAAAAGATGACATTGAAATGGTTGCGTCTTCTGCGAATGTTTCTTTTGAAAAAGCAGAAAAAGCACTCAAAGAAGCAAATGGCGACCTTGCACAGGCAATTGCAAAACTAAAAAAATAAATTTTATTTTACAAAAACTAATTTTCAAGGAATTTTTCATTTGCAGTGACTGAATCTATTTTTCCGCGCACAATGCTTAATGTTATTTCAAGTGGGACTTGATCAGACAGATTGTGGTTTGGCATTATTTTTGCTTCGAATGTTTTTTGCGGATAATCATAAATTGTGTTTGTGTCTTGTGCTGTAAAGTTTTGTGCTTCAAAGAATGCGTTTTGCAAAACTGAAATGTCCTGCATGTTTTGGGTCGAGAAATATTCTTGTTGTTTGATTAATTCTTTTAATTGCATTGAGTGTTCGTTTAAGTTATTTGAGTCAAAGCTCACGCTGCCGTTAACTGTAACAACTGGATCGATTGTTTGCACGACATGAAAGTTAAGTGCTTCAAGTTCTGATAATAAAGTTGATTTTGTTTCAAGGAATGTTGTGCTGTCCAAAAACACTGTGAGCTGGTTTTGGTCAAGATTAAATATCTGGCCTTGCACGCCGTTTATGTCGGTTAAAAGTGTTGTCATGTCTTGTTGAAATACACTGTAGTTTTTGTCAAAGGTAATTGTCAAAGATGGAAAGAAAAAGCCTGCGCTTGCCTGCGGGTTTGCTGCGCCCTGTATTCCTGTGACAATTGTTTGCTTGAGTTGTTCTTCGTTTTCCAAAAAAAGTGGCGTTGCGTTAAAAGAGAAAAATAAGTCTTGGGATAAATTTGTTATTTGGTGTGTTTGTGTAAGTGTGATTTCTTGCGGTTGCGCTGTAATGTTTTGCTGTTCTACTGCTTGGATTGTTTTTAGTGTGCTTGCACTAAATCCGCCCTGCAGGTAAACAATTATTTGGTCCTCAACTAAAGTGTTTGGCCGCAGGAATGCATTTGAAAGAGGGCTTTGAAAGTCATGGTCAAGGGTAACGTTTAGGTCTTGGTTTGTAAAAGTGACTTGCTCTGGAAGTGAAACAAGTCCGCCTCGGAGTGCTTCTGCTGCAAGAAACATGTTTGAGTCGTTGGCTTGCTCCTGCATTGCAAAAACATCTGCATTGTCAGTTATCGATAATTGGGCAACATAATAAAGTGTTGAAAGGTCTGATTGTCCGATTCCTCCGCTTGAATTTGGATCAGAATAGTATGATTGAAGAATGCTTCTTACTCCGCTGAGTTTTTTTACTTGTTCATCCAAAACAGCTTTGTTTGTTTCGCGTGTTGTTGCAGTGAAAAAAACTTGTGGAAAAAGCCTTACTACTTTTGCCTGTACATTTTGTGCGTCATAATTAATGGTTGTTGTTTGTGGTGTTACAGGCGGTGTTGTGGGCGGCTGGTTTGGGTCTTGGCCTGTGTACAAGAATGCAAAAAGTGAAGTAAGCATTATTATTCCTAAAAATATGGAAAAAATCACTTTTTTGTTGAGTTTTAAATCCATTTTGAAAAACCTGCTTTTGTTGGAAGCTTTAAATGTTTTATGGAGCAAAATAGTCTTTTATTGTAAACTATTCTTTGAAAAGGCAAATTTTTAAATGCCATTATTTTTTGAAAAAAAAAGGGGTTTTTTTTTGTGAAGAAGGGAGATATTTTGCTTGTGAATTTTACAGGCAAAGAAACACAGGATAACAAGGTTTTTGATTCAACTAGTGAAAAAATAGCCAAAGATAATGGTTTTTTTCATGAAGGCCATGTTTATGCACCAATGACGGTTGTTGTTGGAAGCGGAGAACTAATTACTGGTTTAGAGGAAGAGCTTGAAAAAATGCATGTTGGAGAGCAAAGGATTGTTGTTATTGAGCCTAAAAAGGCGTTTGGCGAGCGAAGAAAAGACCTTGTTTTTGTAGTTCCTTTGCAGGAATTTAGAAATCGACAGATTCAGCCTTTTCCAGGCCTTGTTGTGGACTTAAATGGCCGGTATGGCAAAGTCCAAACTGTAAGTGGTGGAAGGGTGAGGGTTGACTTGAATTCTGATTTGGCTGGAAAAACTGTAGAATACTCTATTACGATTGAAAGGCAATTAACTGACCCTAAAGAGCAGTCACTTGTGTTGGCTGAAAAATTTTTCCCGTTTAAGGAAAAGCCTACAATTAAATTGAATGGAGAGGAACTGGAAGTCAACTTGCCTTCAAATTTGCCTAAAAATGTGCAGATTTTAAAGGACGCTTATTCCAAGTTTTTGACTGAGCATGTAAAGGAAGTCAAAAAAGTCAAGTTTATAGAAGAAGTTAAGGAAAAAGACGCTAAAGGGGCTGAAAAAGCAGTTGAAGTTCATTCGCATAATGACCATAATCATGAGGACCATTCACATCACGACCATGATCATTCACATGCCGGTCATAGCCATTAGCACTAGTCTTTGATTCCAAGAATTATTGCATTTGGCAGATTTTTAAAATCATTGTCTGCAGTCACAAACTCTGCATGAATGTGTAATGCACTTGAGTAAATCAGGCTGTCAATTGTATGTAATTTGTGTTTTTCGCAATTATCTGCCGCTTCAATTGCAATTTCTTTGTTAATTGATACAATTACACTGTTGTTTTCAATAAAAGAAATTGAATCTAAAATTTGTTTCTGTGTTTTTTCAAGTTTTTTTAGTTTTTTGTAGATTTCATGAATTGAAATTATTGAAGTGAATAAGATTGTTTCTTTGCTGTCAATGTAAGCCTTTGTTTCATTGATATTTCCTAAAAAATAACCAAGCCATGCACTTGAATCTAAAAGTATTTTACTTCCTGTCACTTTTGTCACGCAGGCCCTTTAACATTTCTTTTGCAGAAACTTTGTCCTTTGAAAGTTTTGCATACATTGAAGGCTCTTTTTTTCTTACAAGGGCTATAATTACTTCATCATAAGTTTTTGAGTTATAATTTGCTTTAAGATTGTTTAACAGTTCTTTTGTTGGATTTTCAACCTGAATAGTAGTGCTCATCAAAATCACCTAAAGTACTATAGTGCTATAGTTATTAAATATGCTTGCACCCTATAAAGTTTATGCTGCTAAAAAAAAAAACTCAACAGCCAGCAAAGTTTATATACAAGAAATAACCAGTATCTAATTGATAAAATGGAAGAAAATAATACAGAATTTTTTTTTGGTTCAATTATTTTTATAGTTTTATTGCTTTTTCATATTCTAGCGCTGGCAGTAGTGACGCCTGTGACTGCTTCACAATCATCACCTAATTATCATTTACAATTTGGGCCAAGAGTTATTTTAGAAGGCATTTTAGGGATAGTTTTTTTGATTTTAGGGCTTTTTGTATTTAAAAAAAAGGTTTTCTTTTATCCTTTTGTTTTAAATTCAATATTGTTGATGGCTGGCTCTTCTACTCTTTACTTTGGAAGAGCATATTTTTTGCTTTTCTTGCCAAATATTAGTAAAACTGAGATTTATGACTTGGTTAGATTGGGCCTGATAATAATATTTGGAATTATTTTATTTTATTACGTAAATAAGAATGTTTTTGAAAAAAAACAAGTAAACCAAATGCAATAATTATTTTATAATTTTAAATGCCAAAATAGCAATTTTTCTTTAATTAGTGAGCTCTTTAAATGTTTGCTGGTTATGCATACAATTTGTCGTAAACTTGCTTTGTGTTCCAGACTTTTATTCTTGGATTTATTATTTGTTTGTCATTGCTCCAAAGGTCCGCATTTAACGCAAGAGAGCATGCAACGTATGGTGCATCTTTTTTGTCTGTAATTAGTTTTTTTGCTGCTTCAAAAAAAATTAGTATTTGTTCATCTGCAACAAAATCGATTCTGGAAATTATTTGTTGGCTTATTGCAAAAAAATTTTCCTGGCTTAATTTACTCTTTTCCTGCAATTCTTTTGAGTACTTGAGAAATTCCACAAGCAGGAATTTTGGTGCGAACAATTCGAGACGACGGTCACTTATTAGTTTTCTTGTAATGGAGTCTTTTAACAGGGCTGAAAATAAGACATTTGCGTCAACTACGAGTTTCATTAATTAATTCCTCAAAGTGTTTAAGCATTTCCTTGTCCACTTTTTCAGACAGTGCTTTAATGTCTTTTTCAGTTAGCTTGCTTTTTGATGCAAGCTGGTTTGTTTTCTCCCATTCGTCAAGCTGATGCTTAATTGCAGTTCTTGCCACCTGTGACCATTTAACCTGAGGGTATTTGGCCATCCGCTTTTTGAGGTCAGGAGGAATAGATAAAGTCATGCTTGTCATTTACGTTCACTAACATAATTTATATGTTAACAAAATAAAAATAGTTTGACGGTGTGCTTAGGAAATGGAAAAGACGTTATGAAGCAGAAGGTGCCGCAAAGAGGCATTAGTGAGCTTTTTAAATGTTTGCAGGTAAACATTTTTTTAGTGAATTTTAAACAAATTTTAGGCTGATTTTTTTATGGATCATGATGTTACCAAGGTTCTTAAGACAGGAACTACTACAGTAGGCCTTGTTACTAAGGAAGGCGTAGTCTTGGCTGCAGATATGCGGGCCTCAATGGGCAATATTGCTTATGACGAGGAATCCGAGAAGCTTTATGAGATTACAGACCACATGGCTGTGACTAATGCAGGCAATGTTGGAGATAGTCAGACTATTATCAGGTTTTTGAAGAGCCAAGCAAAGCTTTTTGAGATTGAAAGAGAAGAACGAATGAGTGCAAAGGCAGCTTCAAGTCTTTTGTCAAATATTTTGAATGGTTCAAGATTTTATCCTTACATTGTTCAACTTTTGATTGGGGGTTATGATGGCCACCCAGAATTGTTTGAAGTGACTCCTTTTGGCGGGACACTTGAAAGAAAAAAATACGGCGCAACAGGATCCGGAACAGATTATGCTTTGACTGTACTTGATCAAAATTATGTTTCAGGCATGAGTGAAGAAGAAGGAATAAAACTTGCAGTCAGGGCTGTTGAAGCAAGCAAGAAAAGGGATATTTATACAGGCGGAGTTTCAATCAGTGTTTTGGTTATTAGGCATAGTGGAATTAAGAGATTAAGAAATGAGGAAGTAAAAAGGTATTTGGGCGACTCAAGGCCAGTTCAGGCTGAGGCACAAGCAAAGAAAAATTCCAAGCAAACTTACTAATTATTTTTTAAAAAATAGTTTCTTTTTTTGAACGTGTAAACCATGGAATACTTAAAGAAAATCAAAGAGATAGTCCATAATGCTTTGCCGCCTGAGACAATGGTTTCAAGCATTGAACTCGAAGGCCCAGAGATTGCGATCTATACAAAGAACCCTAAAGCTTTTTTTGAGAACGAAAATTACGTTGCAAAGATTGCCTCTGAGTTAAAGAAAAGAGTAAACATCAGAACAGACAAGTCTTTGCTGATTGATGCTGACAAGGCTAAAGAAGCAATTGAGCGTATTGTGCCAAAGGAAGCCGATATTAAAGAAATAATGTTTGACACTCCATTTAGCGAAGTTGTGATTGAATCAATTAAGCCTGGCCTTGTAATTGGTAAAGGCGGTGAGACTTCAAAGAAAATTATTTTGGAGACAGGATGGACTCCGCGAATAATCAGGGCACCTACTTCTCCAAGTGAAATCCTCAAAGGAATCAGACATCACTTGCATAAGTATAGTAGTGAAAGAAAAAAGATTTTGCAGGAGACTGCAAAAAAGATTTATGAGGAAAAAGCAAGCATTGACAGTTGGATTAGGTTGACTGCGCTTGGCAGTTTTCAGGAAGTTGGAAGAAGCTGTATTCTTGTTGAAACGCGTGATACAAAAATTTTGCTTGATTGCGGCATTAGTGTTGCAAGTTTTGATGACCCTTATCCTTATCTTGATGCAATTAGGTTTCCAATTAATGAACTTGATGCGGTTGTAATTAGTCACGCTCACTTGGATCACACTGGATTTTTGCCTTACTTGTTTAAGCTGGGTTACGATGGACCGGTTTATTTGACTCCACCAACAATGGACTTAATGGCATTATTGCAATTTGATTACATTGATGTTTTGGTTAAGGAAGGAAGAGAACCGCCTTACACTGAAAGAGATGTCAAGGAAGCAGTTAAGCATTGTATCCCAAGGGATTACAGGGAAGTCACTGACATTGCACCTGACATGCGTTTGACTTTCCATAATGCTGCACATATTTTGGGTTCGGCATCTGTTCATTTGCATATTGGTGAAGGCGCACATAACTTGATTTATAGTGCAGACATAAAGTATGGTTTTACTAGGTTGTTTGACATTGTTGACATTAATTATCCACGCTTAGAAACTTTGATTATTGAAAGTACTTATGGGGCAAAAGAAGATGTTCAGGCTCCAAGGCAAGAGTCTGAGGAAAGATTAATTAGATTGATTAAGGAAACTATTGCCCAGAATGGAAATGTTTTGATTCCTGTTTTTGCTGTTGGAAGAGCACAGGAAATGATGCTTGTAATTGAACATGCTTACAGAATGGGTCAATTGCCTGAAGGAATAAAGGTTTACGTTGACGGAATGACAAAGGAAGCATCAGCCATTCACACTGCTTATCCTGAATATTTACGAAAGACTGTTGAAAAGAGGGTTTTGCAAAATGATTCGCCATTTACTTCGCCGCTTTTTAAGGTGCCGGATATTCATGACAGGGAAAGTGTGTTAAACGAAAATGGTGGCTCTGTAATTATTGCAACATCAGGAATGCTTACTGGCGGACCAGCTTTGGGTTATTTGCATAACATGGCTGAGAATCCAAGAAATAGTTTGATTTTTGTTGGTTATCAGGCTGAAGGAAGTTTGGGGCGAAAAATTCAGTCAGGGGTAAAGAAGATTGTAACGCTTGGGCAAAATGGCAGGGCAAGGGAAGTTAATGTTAATTTGCGAGTTGAGACTGTTGAGGGATTTTCTGGTCACTCTTCAAGGCCAGAGCTTAGTGCTTATGTCAGGAATTTAAAGCCAAAACCAAGAAGAATTTTAACTAATCACGGTGACAGAAGTAAGACTCTTGAGTTTTCTAAGTACTTGACTTTAAAGTTTAGAACTAATGCCAGTGCGATTAAGAACCTTGAAAGTGTTAGATTGAAGTAAACGCAATAGGCCTTTTTTTTGTTTTTTTTAGTTTAAGAACCTGTTTTTTGTGTGGTTATTTTTAGAAAAAATAACTTTTTTTTGCAAATAAAAATTATTTGAGATATTCTAAAACTGTAAGTCCCACTACATAACGAGTTTTTTTTGAAAAAACTCTCTAAAAAAAGCACCATAAAAAAAATTAGTTGCTACATAAAAATATTAAAAATAAAGGCGTTTTATCCCCTGTTTTTCAATCAAAGGCGTAATAGAACTTTTTAACTGGAAAAGAAGGCTTCAAAAGTTTTTTTTACCGTAAGCTTTTTATACTTGGATTGCGTGTTGTAATTGGTGTTTTTCTTTGGTTGTTTCCGAGGGTTCTTCAAAAAAGAATAAAGCTTATTCTGTTGAAGAGCTTTGCGAGTGGCTAAATAAAGGCGGGAGAAAAATAGTCGACACTGATTATGGTTTTTCAAAAAATCCCTCGAGAGTAAGCCAAGAACTCCCGCCCACCCCTTCCAATTAGCATTTTAAAATCAAATTCAGGCTATTTTTACATGGCAAGATTTCAAAGAGCACAACAACTAATTTTAAGGCTTGTATCATCTTTCAGACAAAGAAAAGATAGCCGAAGGATAACGCCTTATGCTAGACATAGAAATTCATTTGGAAAGGTTTATTGGAAAACTGCCCAGCAACAAGATTCCGTTCCAATGTGCAGCCCACAAGAGCTTTCAAATAAACTTAAAATAAATATGGATGAAAGAGTTTTGGTTTTTGCAGGGTATTCTGGCGATTGGGCAAATTCAATTTCAAAGTTTGCAAAAGTAACTTATACGGATTTAAGTGAAGAATCAACAAGAATTGCTTTAAATCGATTTAGGGGCGAAAAACGCATGATTGCTTTTAAAATTAGGCCAGCCTCACTTCAACCAAGAAAATCAAAAATTTATGATTGGAGTTTTTCCTTTGAACCATTCCCACTCCACTTGCCTTCATTGGCATTACAAACTGCATTGCTTCGTTCCTTGTTAAATAAAAAAGGCGCTAAAATAGTATATACTGGAACTAAATTATACTCTACTAACCCAAATAGAGAACTTGAATTAATTGCTAATCTTTATGGGGTAAAATCAGAGTTGGTAAAAACCAGCCTTGTGGCACTTACTAAAAAAAGAGCATTTGAAGGAGAAACATCTGGAATTAATACTATGTTTAGCGTTTTTACGCTTTATACAAATAGAAAGGCAAGAAAATTAGCAACCCTTGATTTACGTGTATTAAAAATACTTAATGCCCATGCAAAAAAAAGAACAAGCCTAGAAATCCAGGCATTATCTAAAAAAGTAGGCGCAAAAGAAAAAGAAGTATACAAAAGCCTTGAAAGATTAAAAATACTCTTTGGAGGAACTTTGAACATGGGTGGAAAGGCAATCGAATTCAAATACAGATTAATTTAAAGTTAAAAGCTAGACTTCTTTTAGTATGAAGATAATTGTTACTGGAACGCCCGGGGTTGGTAAAACTAGTGTTTCTAAAGTCTTGGCTAAAAAGTTAAAGCTTATTTACGTTAATGAGAAGGATTTTTCGTTAAAGCATAAAGTTGGAAAGCTTGATAAAAAGTCAAAAGAAGTGCTTGTTGAGCCAAAAAAACTTGAAAAGTCTTTAAACAATTGGCTTTTAGGCCAAGAAAGTGTTTTGGTTGAGGGGCATATTTTGTGCGAGTTAAGGCTTAAGGTTGATTTTGTTGTGCTGTTGACTGCAAAACCTGCAGTGATTGAAAAAAGACTTGAAAAAAAAGGTTTTTCGCAAGAGAAAGTGCTTGATAATGTTTTTTGTGAAGAAATTGGTTTTTGTAAGAGGTTTGTTTACAAAAATTATGTTAAAAATAAGGTGATTGAAGTCAAGTCAGAGCAAAGCATTAAATCTATTAGTAATTATATTGTTAGTAAAGTGCGTGCAAAATCCCGTACGTAAAAAATTGTGGGTGGAAGGGATTTTTTTTGAAAATACAGAATTTTTTTTTAGTATTTTTTTTGTCGGTCTTTAGCTTTAGCGTTTTTGCTTCAATGATTTCTGAAACCCAAATAAAGGACTTGGGTGTTTCTGATTTTGTTGTTGACGGAGCACAAGTTGAAGAGTGTAAGGAAATTGAATTTATTTTGCCCCCAAATTTTACAAAAGAAATGTATCCAATTTTTTCTGTTCATGCAAATTTTTTGCCTGTTGTCTCAAATGACAGTCATTTGACGGTTTTTTTTAATGGTGAAGAAATAAAGAAAGTAAAGTCAACTTCATTTTTGAATGATTTTTCCAGAATAGATTTACCGCATGAAGGATTGCTTGAGAAAAATTCGTTAAAGTTGTGTTTTAAGAATTCTTACACAACAACAAAGACAATTTTTTTCAGTGACTCAGTGATTGGTTATTATTTTAAGCCTGATTTTTCAAGAGATGATTCATTTTTGCTTGATATTTCTAAAAGAAGTATCAGGTTGTTTGAAGAATTCAAGGTAATTGCTACTTTGAAAAATTATGGCAGTGAAAGTGAAACAGTAAAGTTAAGGTACAGAAAGATTACACTTGACAATGAAACTCCAGAGACTGAGTTAGTGAAAGGTAAAACTACAATCGAAGTGGAGATCGGGCCTTGTTTGCAAAGAGATGAAAGAAATGTTTGCATTATGCCTTCGCAGGCTAGTTTTGAATATTATTTGAGGCCAAGAGTGTTAGGGCCAATTAGTCTTTTGCCTGCAATTGCAGAATTTGAAAATGAGTTTGGTGAGGTTGAATTAATTGAGTCAGATCGACCGCTTCTTGAGATTACTGAACCTGAAATTAAATTGAAAGCGTTTATTAGGTCTCCAAAGGAAGAGTTTTTTGTTAACAAGCCACTTAGCATGAAAATTGTTTTGGTTAATGATGGCTCAAGCCCATTGTATAATGTTAATGTAAAGATTGAGGACAATGATAAGGGCATTGTAAATGCTGCACAAAAAGACCTGTTTATTGATTACATTGGAGCAAAGCAGGTAATTGAAAGGGAATTTACTGCAAGTTCTCAAGTGAAAGGATCTTTTGAATTAGGTTGCAGTGCAAATTATCTTTCTGGCGAGTATGAGAATAGTTTGTGCCAAAAAAGTGTGGTTGAGTTTAAGGAAGAAAAATTAAGCCAAGAAATCATTGCTGCCGGAGTGCTTGTTTTAGTTTCACTTGGGACATTCATTTACTTGTTCTACATAAGATAGTAATTTTTTTAGTGTCTACCTTTGACAGGTTTGCGGGTCAATGCCTGAGTTTTGCAGGCAAACAATGCAGGAGTCTGCTTGTAAGTCAAGTTGACGGTTTTTTTCTTCAAGTGCAGTTTTTTCTACTACAAACCCTGAGTTTAATGCTGGGTCAATGTATTGGTTGGTCAGGACTGCACCAATTGCAAACCCTAACAAAAAAATAACTAAGTAGACTGCTTGGGAGCCTGAGAGAAAAGATTTTTTCTCGCGCCTTGATGGTCTTTCGTCATCATCCACAAAAATTCACCATTAGTAAAAAGTATAAATTAGTAATTGTTGGAAGTTAATAAGGATTTGTGTTAAAAATGAAAAAAGTTGTTTTGGTTCATGGCCTTGGCGGGACTCACGAACTTCATTGGCAAAAGTGGCTGGAAAAAGAACTAGTGAAAAGAAAAGTGCAGGTTTATTTTCCGCTTTTGCCTAAACCAATTCACCCAATCAAAAAAGAATGGGTTAATGCGATTGTTAGACTTGTAAAAGAATTTGACAAAGACACAGTATTAGTTGGGCATAGTCTTGGTGTTCCGACTATTTTGAGGATTCTTGAAAGATTAAAACCGCAAGAAAAAGTTGGTGGTGTTTTTTTGGTTGCTGGGTTTTGCAGAAGTCTTGGGCTTGATCAGGTTGAGAATTTTGTTGACAATCCATTTAACTGGAATAAAATTAAGTTGCATGCAAAAAGTTTTACTGTGATTTATTCTGACAGTGACCCATTTATTTCTGTGGATGAAAGTTTGTATTTGAGTGAAAAATTAGGTGCTAAAACAATTCTTGAAAAAAATGGCGGGCACATTACTGCGCCGGACTTTGGACCGTACAAAAAAATTTTGGAATTGATTGAAAAAGAATTAAATTAATGAAAATATTAGCTTGCCCAACAAACTTTTGGTTGGCATTTATTATTTTTAATTTCACACTCACAACTTACTTGAACTGGTGAAACTCCAACTGAGACATAATTTGTAGTACAAGAATAGGAAGGGTTTATAGGCCTACTTTCACATAGACCTCTTGCAGCATTCTCATTGTCTTGCGAACTCAACTGTCTATATGGTTGCGGAAGATATATAACCACTAAAAATATGACTAAAAGTAAAACTAGAAAAAACAATCCAGCATAAAATAACCAGTTTTTACTTTTTAGTTGTTTTTTTTCTTTTGTTTCAGACATCAAAAAGTTAATGTTCTGAAAATTTAAAAGCGTATTGATATTAAACTTTAAAAATCCAACTAATTATATAATTAATTAGGTGATTTAATTGGGGCAGGTCGTTTTATCGCTTGATGAAAAGCATGACAAAAAGTTAAGGGAGTTGGCACACGTGGTTTTCAAAAGCAAAAAAGGCGCTATGTCTAAAGTTGTAAAGGAGGGCATAGATTTATTTGAAGAAAAAATAAGGCGAGAAGAGAGCTTCAAAAAACTTCTTAAAATGGCAGAAAATGCAAAAAAATTAGGAATTGGCACATTCAAAAGGGAAGAAGCTTATGAAAGATAAAATTCTTGTTGACACCAATATTCTTGTTTACTTAATTGATGAAACTGAAGAGGAAAAGCATCTTCAAGCACTTGATTTTTTTAAAAAAATTCAAAATAAAGAGAATTATTTTGTTGCATTTCAAAACCTTAAAGAATTTTCAAATATTGCAAGAAAAAAAGCTTTTCTTAGTGCAAAAGAAATAAATGAAAAGATACATGTTTTTGCAGACTCATTCAAAATGGTTTTTGATGATTACCAAGATCTTGAAAATGCAAACGAACTAGTAGAGAAAACTAAAGCGCCTTTTTGGGATTCAATGATTGTCGCAGTAATGCAAAAAGAAAAAATTACAAAAATACTCACTGAAAATGTTAAAGACTTTGAAAAATTTGAAAGTGAAAAAATAGAAATTATTAACCTTTTTAAATAGATTAGCTAACTGCACTAACTAAATTAAGCTAAGCCTTCAAACACGAGTTTGGTTGACTTGTCTTTTATGTCTTCGCGGACAAGTAGAACTATTCTTCCATTTGCTGATTCGTCTTTGACATGATAACCTAAGTGTTTTGCGATTCCGTTTGCAAATGCCTGCACTTCGGGATGAGACATCATGTTTTCTCGATTTAGTCTTTGTCTGCTCATGCCAATATGCATGTATGATTTTACTTCAACAAATTCTGCGTTTGATTGTTTGATTATTTTTGCCCAGTCTTCATAGAGTTCTGGTTGGTCGTTTACTCCTTTGATGATTGTCATTCGAATTACTCTTCGCGCGTCTTGTAATCCGCCAATTATTTTTAGGGATTTGTTTAGTCTTTCCCAGCCGTCTTTGTAGACACTTCTGTTTATTGACTTGAACATTTCCTCGTTTGCTGCGTCAAGTGAAACGTATAATTGGGTTGGAACGTAGTTTTTGTTTGTGCTCATTTTTTCAAAAACTTGCGGCAATTGTGCATTGGTAACCAAGAACACGCTCTTTGTGTGAGGCAGTGCTTTGATTTCTTCTATTAATTCACAGATTTTTGGGTACATTGTTGGCTCTCCGCTTAATGAGATTGCCCAGTGAGAAGGAAGCTGTGCTTCTTGGTATCTTTGTTTGTCAAGCATTGGCAAACCGCCCAAACCAGTTAAGAGTTTTCTTCGTTCTGTAATTGCGCCTTGGATTATTGTGTTTGGTTCGTCAACTGTTTTGTCGTCAAGCTTTACGTCTTTCATGAATTCCATTGGCCTCCAGCAAAAGACACAGTTTTCGTTACACCACATGACTGATGGTGAAATCTGGGCGCATCTGTGACAGTCTATTCCATAGAATTTTTCTTTGTAACAGGCTTCCTGTTTTCCGCCTTTTATTGCTTTTTTGTTGTAAGTGCAAATCTGGACAGCTGAGTGATTACCTATTACACCGTACCTTTTGTGCTTTAATTGCCCTACTACATAATCCGGAAGGGTTGCTTTTGGCTTATCGCCCTCAACCTGGACTAGTGATTCTGCTGCCATAAATTAAAATTTAGGCAAAAAGCATATTAAAAACAATGGATTGAGTAAAATCACTCAAAACAGGCTTTAAAGCAAAAAGTGCTACTTTGGAGTGGTAAATTCAAAGAAAAGTTGCCTTATGTATACGGAATTTTGAGTTAAGTTTTTAAACAAGTTAATCTTTCTATTTTGCAGAGGTTTTCATATGTATAAATACACTATCGCAAGGCAGTTAGCTACAAAAAGGGTTATTACTAATAGGGGCGACGAAATTGGCAAATTGACTGACATGATGGTTGAACCTGGAACAGGCGACATAGAATCATTAATTGTCGAAGTGGATAGGGACAGCAAATTGGCCAAAAGAATCGACTCTAAAGAAAGGATAATTTACATCCCGTATTCTGCAGTAACAGCAGTAAGTGATGTCTTTATTGTAGACGAAAGAGAAGTCGTTTCATCCCAATAAGGGTTTGATTTGAACTTTGGTCGGTTAAATTTACACGTTGGACTTTTATAAGTCTAGCGTTATTTCTTTTTTCTTTAAATCTATTTCTAATATTTTTTTAAACCATTCATCGCCAATTACTTCTTTTAGTTTTTCAATGATTTCTTCTTTTGGCTTTTTTTGATTGTGTAAAGTGTTAACTATGTTTAGGATTGCTTGTATTTCTTCGTAGCTTGCATAAATTTTTTCAGCTTTTTCTGTAGAGTCGCCTTTGACTTCACTTAAGCGCCCTTTTGCTTCTTCTTGTTGTTTTTGCATGTATTCAAACTTGTTTTTTTCAGTTGAGGCATGACCAACAAGTTCTTGTTTTAATTCTGTTTCAGCTGTTACTGAAAAAGATTCGTCCAAAAAATCGTTTATTGACTGAATGCTTTCTCCTTGGTCTTTTGCTGATTTGAGTGGAAAAGGAAAAATTGTTTTTTTTGTTTTGATTGGAGCAAATTTTTCTTTTGAGATTGTGTAAAATTCTTTTATTTTTTCTGCGATTTTTTTTACTTCTTGGGCGGTTATGTTTTTTGCTTGAGTTTCTTTTTGTATTTTAGTCAATAGAAAAACTTCTTCTGCAATTTCTGGTGCAATGTTTACGTTTGCGGCAAGTGTTTGGAAAATAGTTTTGTCTGATTTTTTAAGTGTTTCAAGTAATTCTTTTTCATTTATTTGTAAAGGATCAAAGCCCCTTATTGGTGGGAGAACGTAATCTTGTTTTGGTTTTATTGTGCGGTCACTGAATTCTTGTCGCGTGAGTGCGTCGATTATTTTTTTGTCTTTGTCTAAAAGAATAATGTTTCCATTGTGAAACATTTCAAGGACCAGATAAGAATCTTGTAGTTCAATAAATATTATTCGTTCGAATTTTTGTTGGTGTACTGAAATTATTTTTTTGTTGTTGACAAATTTTTTTGCGCGCTGTGTAAAGTTGCTTGGCTTGTCTTCGATTGGAAAAGTGTGCTTTGCAATAAAGAATGCGTCAAGTGTCATGACCAAGTCTTTTGTACCTTGTCTAGTTTGTAGTTTTAGTTTTAGTCCGCCGTTTTTTAGTTGCTGGACTTTTCTTACGATTGAACCAGTTAGGACTTCTTTGTTTTCTTCTAAAAGGTAAGCTAGGGACAGGTTTGAGAGTTGCATGTTTAATTCTCTGGGGTTTTTCCTTTTAAGGCAAAATTTGTTTTTGGTACGTCAAAAAAGATTATGTCAATTTTTTCTCTTGGAACGCCATTTTGTTCAAAGGCTTTGAATATGTCTTCCATTAGTTTCTTTTTTTGATCAGAATTTCTTCCTTGCAGCCACTTGACTTCGACTACTGGCATAAAAAAGTACCTTTTTTTAGAATATATTGTTTGTACTGATTTTTAAATATTAAACCATAAGAGTTCTTTGAAATGAAGGAAATTTTTGGATCTAAAGGCAATTATTTGAAGGGAAAATTGATTGTTTTAGGGGTATGTGGAAGTGTTGCTGCGGTTAGGAGTTTTGACCTTTGCAGAGAGTTAATTAGGCGCGGAGCACAAGTTCAGTTTGTTGTGAGTTCGGCTGCTTTTGGTTTTGTGGGAGAGCAGGCACTTGAGTTTGGCAGCGGAAAAAAAGTGATTAGTAGGCTTACTGGAAAAAGTGAGCATGTAAAATTATTTGGAAAGAATGGAAAGGCTGGCTTATTTTTGATTGCTCCTGCGACTGCTAATACGATTAGCAAGATTGCCATGGGAATTGATGATACTTCGATTACTACTTTGGCGTCGATTGCTATTGGGTCTAAAAAGCCTGTTTTGATTGCGCCAGCTATGCATGAGCCTATGTATGAGCACCCTATTGTTCAGGAGAATTTGAAGAAGCTAGAGAGCATGCAAAGAGTTAGGGTTATTGCTCCTTTTTTGAGTGAAGAAAAAGCTAAGATGCAGACGCTTGAAGAGATTGTGCTTGAAGTTGAAAGAGCTTTGACTAAACCTTCTTTGGCTGGAAAAAAAGTTGTAATTGCAAGCGGAGCAAATGTGGAAGAAGTTGATCCGACTAAATTTTTTTCTACTAAAAGCTCTGGAAAAACAGGAATAGAACTTGCAAAAGAGGCGTTTAGGCGCGGAGCACAAGTTATAATTATACATAACACAGATTCTGTTGCGGCTCCCATAATAACAAAAAAAGTTAGTTCATTTTCAGAATTCTCTCAAAGGACTTTGGAGGAACTTTCTTCGGCTGATTTGTTTTTATGCCCTGCCGCTTTGTCTGATTTTAGTGTTAAAAAGTCTGAGAAAAAAATTAAATCTGACAAAAGTTTTTCACTTGAGTTTACTCCTAATGAAAAGTTTTTGGAAGTTGTGCGTAAAAAGTTTCCAAGGTTGGTTGTTGTTGGATTTAAGGCAGAGAC
>CAYIJY010000005.1:0-18829 GCA_964363785.1 uncultured archaeon | reverse complement strand
TCAAAAAATGATTTTTCAAGCCTTGACGTTGCCTTTGTAGAAGGCTGCATCGGAAGTGACAGCGAGGTTGAAAAAATAAAAAAAATCCGCGAAAACTCAAAATACCTTGTTTCAATCGGCACGTGCGCTATTTCAGGCCAGCCAAGCAACCTGCGCAATTTTTTTGACGAAGAGAAAAAAAAAGAAGTGCAATTTATTGTTGACAAATTTAATTTATTGCCAGTCATACAGGCGCCTCCTCAACTTGTCAAGATTGATGACATGGTTCCGGGTTGCCCAATGATTGAATCAAAGTTTGTCGAAGTCATAAACAAGTATCTGCAATTATTTGGAGTTGTTGAAAATGCACACTGAAGATTTTGACATTGACCTAGAAAACCTGTCCAAAATAGAAGGGCACACTGACTTATTCATAAAGGTACGCGGCAGAAAAGCAGTTGAAATCAAATTAAAAATCACAGAAAACAAGCGCTTTTACACGCAAGGAGTCAGGGGAAAAGACGCACGTAGTGTCCCGAACCTAGTAAGCCGTATTTGCGGCACCTGCAGTGTAGCCCACTTGACGTGCTGTACCGAGGCAGTGGAAAACGCATTTGGAATTATTCCATCAGACCAGACAATGCTTTTGCGCAAACTCACTTACAATGGCCTAATGATTAGGGATCATGCAATGCACTTGTATTTGTTTGTCATGCCAGACTTGTTCAACAAGGACTCAATCTTGGATTTTGATGAAAACAATGAGCTTGAACACACTTTAGTGCATGACGCGTTTGATGTAAAAAAAGCCGGAAACGAGCTATGCAGTGTTGTTGCAGGCCGCGCAATCCACGCGACATTCCTCTCAATTGGAAGTTTTATAAAAATCCCGACACGCGAAGAGCTTGAGCGAGTAAAAAAAATGCTGGTTGAGGTCAGGCCAAAAGTATTAGACTTAATCAAAGTTTTTTATGATTGTGACTGGACATTTAACCGAAACACGCGCTTTGTTGCTTTAGCCAATGACCCATTTAGTTTTCTTGACGGCCAAATATTAAGTTCAACTGGCGTGTGCATTCCTGAAAACCTTTTTTTTGAACACTTGGAAAGGGTGGTCGTACCGTACTCTCAGGCAACAGGCTTTGAGTTTGAGGGAAAAGACTACATGGTTGGCGCGCTTTCCCGTCTTAACTTAAGCAAGCAGTCCCTTCACAAGTACACTAAAAAAGATGCATCAAAGTTTATGAAAGTCTTTCCAAGCAATAATGTTTATGCAAATAATCTTGCACAGGCAATTGAGATTCTTCACTGCATTGATGAAAGCATTGAGTTAATTGAGTCACAGGAGTTTAAGCAGGAGCCAAAACCGGAAATAAAGCCGCGCGAAGCAACAGGCATTGGCGTGATTGAGGCCCCGCGTGGGACACTTTATTACAGGCTTGACTTAAACAATGAAGGGCTTGTAAAATTTGCAAATCTCGTCATTCCAAGCGCGCAAAACCAGATTAACATGGAAAATGACATAAAAGTACTAGTGAATGATGGCCTTGAAGATGATTTGTCAAAAGAAGCAATCCAGCATGAAATAGAAAAAATTGTGCGCGCTTATGACCCATGCATGAGTTGCGCTTCGCACTTTTTGAAATTCAAGTGTAAAAAAGCCTGACTTAAGTTAGTCTTTTAGAACTTCAATTATTTCTTGGGTAGAATAAATTTTTACTTTTTCTTGTTTTTTTAGTTTTTTATCATTGCTCCAAATTGGTGCATTCAATTTTAGTGCTAATGCAAAATAATCAACATCATACTTATCCGGGCAAATTTTACTTGCTTCTATTATTTTATCGCTAAATTCTTGTTTTGAAATTATTTTTACTATTTTTTTAATTATTTCCAGTATTTCGTTAAATTCTTGTTTTGTTCTTTTAGTTTTTTCTAATAATTCTTTTTCATATTTTTCAAATTCTTGTAAAACAAAATCAGGCAAATAGAGTTTAAGTCTCTGATCAAACAATAATTCGGTAGTTTTACTGTCTTTTATTAATGCGGCAAATAAAATGTTTGCATCTAAAATAATTTTCAAATAATTACCTTCGGGCAGCAACCTTTTTTTTCAATTGCCTGCCCAAATTAACTGCTAATTTTTCTGTAATGCTGCTTTGTGAAGTGAATTGTTCGAATTTTTCAAGCAGCTCTAATTTTTCCTTAATAGCTTTTCTAGCTACTTCACTCCAGTTTATTTCTGGAAATTTTTCCATTTCTTTTTTCATTTCAGTTGAAACACCCAAAGTTATATTCGCCATAAGCCTTCTGTATATTATGTGCAATATGTGTAATTAAAAACATTGCTTTTTCTAACCACGCAATATATTTGCAATCTCTTGCACTGCTTTCTTTTGATTATACATTGGCGGCACGCCAATTATTTTTACTGACTCAATTTTTTTTACCTTAAGCAAAAAACGCAGGCTAAAACCCAAGTCAAAGTCATGCGCGGAATAACGCTTTTCTGTTTCAAGTTTTTCCAAGTCTTCTTCCGTAAACACACTCACTTTTTTTATCCGCAATACAGTGTCAATTATAAGCAAATTTTTTCCTTGGTTTTCAAGCTGTTCATTTGGATCAAAAACACTAAACTCATAATCAGGCAGTTTTTCCTGCAAGAGAGGAATGATAAGCAAAGGCAAAGAATCCTCCTTTAAGAGGATATTTCCAAATACAAGCACTTTTTTTGTCTGCACAAAGCTTTTTTATACACAATAACTAATTTATTAATAGTGATTTTTTTAAATGGCAAGCCAAAAACTTTCATATAAAGACCTGATTTTACTTGAGCACTCAGAGCTTTCAAAAAAAGACCCAAATTACTTTGAAAAAGTAAATGAAATAATTGCAGATCATGATTTTCATAAAGACATTGTAATCAAAAAAGGAAAAACCTCAGAAATAAGGGGCTTTTTGGGTTACTTAAAAAAATTTGCAAAGGAAGTTGACGAGGCGTAAAAAATGGATTCAAAAAAAGGCTATGTTTTTGCATTCCTAACCGCAATGGTCAGCGGATTCTCAATTTTCTTTAACAGTTTTGTAGTCCAGGGATTAAACCCTTTTATTTTCACTACAATGAAAAACCTTTTTGTAGCAATTTTTTTGTTATCAATACTTTTTTTATTCAAGGAATTCTCAAGCTTAAAAAAATTGTCAATAAAACAATGGGGAAAACTGGCCCTGATTGGCTTTGTTGGCGGAAGCATTCCATTTTGGTTATTTTTTTATGCAATCAAAGTAGGCACAGAACTTTACTCTACGCCATTTGGAGTTGTTGCAGGGTTTTTCCACAAGGCAACATTATTTGTTTTTGTAGGGATTCTTGCTACGGTTTTTTTGAAAGAAAAACTTTCAAAAGGCTTTTTGGTTGGCGGACTGGTTTTACTTTTGGCTAATTTTTTGGTTGCAAAAAACCTCCTTGGATTTGGTTTTGCAGAAATGCTTTTATTTAGCGCAATAATCTTGTGGTCAATTGAAAACATAATAAGCAAGTGGACACTGCAAGAATTAACCGGCAACCAGGTTGCGTTTGGAAGAATGTTTTTTGGCTCAATTATTTTGATTGCCATGCTGTTTTTGAGCGGGCAGGGCCAAGGCTTTTTGAGCTTTGACACTCAAACAGTTTTTTGGGGTTTTGCAACAGCAATACCGCTTTTCTTTTACGTGTTTTTTTGGTATAACGGGTTAAAGCACATTGAAGTCTCAAAAGCAACAGCAATACTAATGCTTGGCCAGCCAGTAACCGTACTGCTCTCACTTGTTTTTTCTGCAAAAATACCAACACCACTTGAGTTGCTTTCAATAGGTTTAATCATAGCGGGTGTGCTTTTGGTTATTGGTTACTCGAACTTTGTTTCCTTGTTTAAGAAAGCAAGCAAAAACACGTTATCCTACAACAGATGATTAAAAATGCAGTTTGAGGCTTTGCAAAGGAGCTGCAAGTACAGTTATCCTACAAACCAAAAAGATTATTGCGGCCCAACAAATGCGCATACTTTTTTTTACGAGTTTATACAAAAGCCAAGCAAAGAAAAAGCCACAAAAATAAAATCGCTAATCCGTGGTTTTCCAATCCTTTACGCATATTACGATTTTCTTTCAGAGCAAACAGGCCTTGAGCCATTTGACAAAAAAATAATCAACCATTACTGGCTGGCAGAAGACTTGATAGAACTTGACTTGGAAAAAGCAAAAGATTTTGTTTTGAATGTCCTTGGTTCACGCGGACTTCCAAAGACAAGGGCAAATGAAATCACAAAAAAATTAAGTGGCAATACACGCCTTGACCATTTTTTTCATGTTTTGCAAGTCAAATTTGTTACCGACAAAGTCGAGAAGTCATTTGAAAATTTTTCGCGTTGCGTTGTTTTGCCGGCAAGAGTCACAAAAATCAAGCGCAATGCACTTCTAGTCAATTCGTTTGAATTGGATAAAACCGGTGTGCTTGAAAAAGAAAAAATTGTTTTAAACCCCTTTGGAATGAAACTGAAAAAAAATGATTTTGTGTCTTTGCATTGGGAGAATGCAATTGAAAAAATCTCTAAAAATCAGGCAAACAAGCTTGAAAAAAGGCTTTTGGAGTTACTTTGAATTATTCTTTTAGGAAACAGATTTGATTCGTATACTATAAATATATTTAAACAAAATGTATTTATTGTTCATGCTTTCGGATTTTTTGCCTGTAATCCTGTTTGGGTTAGTTCATGGTCTTGAACCAGGGCATGGCTGGCCTATTGCTACTATTTACGCACTACAACAGAAGAACAAATATGGTGTGGCTTTCTTGAGCGCTTTAATAATTTCTTTTTTCCATTTTATTTCCTCAATAGCTGTAGTGCTGTTGTTTATTTTTGCAGATCAACAATTTAATCTTGCTTCTTCGCCGTTCATTAGAATTATTGCAGTCATGCTTCTGCTTTATATGGCTTATAAATTCTGGACGGAGCACAGTCATTTACAAGAACAAAAAAAAATGAAAAGCCTTAAGGATATAGCAATTTTTTCGTTCATACTGGGTTTTGCACACGAAGAAGAATTCGCCTTACTTGCACTGTGCCTAAACAATGTTAACTGCCTTTTATTAATGGCAAGTTATGCAGGTGCAGTTACAATATCATTAGTCAGCATAACAATGGCATCCACATACGCGTACAAAAAAATAGAGCACAAAATGCAGAAATATGAGCACTACCTCCCAAAAATCTCAGCAATAATACTCTTCATATTTGCAATACTTTACGCAATAAAGGCATTTTAAAAATTTTTTCTTTATAGGGATCATAAAAATTATTTTATAATTTATATTTTTGTAAAAAACAATCAAAATCCATTAGAACTAAAAATCGGTAGTGAATTTATTTTTTTTTGATTTCACACGTCTTTGTATAAATTGATTGGCAAGCCAAGTGAAGTGAAACCAACAGCAATGCAATGCTTGCAAGTGCAATATACGTGCTGTAATCAATCAAAAATGCGCTTGCAGAACCAAGACCCAGCCAAACCAGCCATATTGGCTGGCAAATAGGGCAAACGGATGCAAATACTCCAATTAAGCTCCCAATAAATCCTGTTTTTTCGCCTGAATTCATTTGCCAATTTTTTTTCAAGCGGTAAAAAGTGAAACTCAAAACAAGCGAAGTCAAAATTCCTATTAGAAAAATCAACAACAGGTTCAAGTAATTTAATTTGGGGTTTATTTCTACTTGTGGAATAATTAACAGTATGTCTGTGAGTACAGAGTAAATTATTGTGACCGCCACTAACATAATTAATGCAAATAAAAAATATTTTTTGTTTGAAAAAACCTCTTTAAATGCCTCCATGTCCTGAATTATTTTTTGCAAAAGATTCATTTTTTTTCACACTCGATTATTTTTCTACTTTTATCATAGTCTTCATGCCAGAGCTTAAGTGATATGCAATATGGAAGTGAAGAATCCAGTCACCTGAGTTAGAGAACTCAACCAATATGTCAACAGTGCTTTCGCTTGGCACCAATACAGTGTCTTTCCATGCAAGGTTTATGTTTGGTATTCCATCTTTTGACAAGACAAGAAAGCGGTTTCCATGCAAATGAATGGGGTGCTGCATTGGGTGGCTCTGGTGTAAAATATTTCTTAACCTGATTTTTTTGATTTCACCTTTTTTTACAGTGTGAAAAAAATCCATGTTTTTTTGTTTCGTTTTTGCGTCACGAATGACCCATGTTACTTCATCACTTGTCGTAATTTCATTTATTCTTTGCATTGAATCCTCCCATTCTATTCCATCAGGCCCAGTATGCATTCCCATCATGCTTCTGCCACCCATCATTGAATCCATTACCGGCCAGTCAATCAGCAACTCATACTCAAAATCAGGTTCTTTGTCAAAAAAAGGCTTTAACTTATCGATTTCCTCTTTTACCAATGAATTTTCTTCCAAGGCTTCAAACTCGGCTTTGCTTGCAAAGGCGCTTGACTCATTTTGCGTTACAATTATTTTTCCAAAAACTTCTTTTGAAAATGGCGCGTCATTTAAAATCAAGTATTCTCTTGGAGTTTCAAAAAAAACTTCTATTATGGCTCTTTCTGAAGGTGCAATTATGACATAATTTGAAAAGAATGCTTTTTCATAATCACTTGCATCCGAACCAATTACTTTTAAGCGTGAATTTTCGATTGCCAGTTTAATTGGCCTTGCATTTGCAGCGTTTAACACATAAAGCTTTAGGATTTTATTTGTCGCAGCCTCAATGAAATAGTTTGTTTTTCCATTGGCTAAAAGAGTGTTCCCATATCGCCCCATTGCGGCAAAATTGGTTGTTTTTTTCAGGAACTCAGCTGGTTTGTTGTTTTCAAGCAGCACATCATCAAGAATCAACACTTCCTTTTGTGAGTTGTCTGGTTCATCATTTTGTGGTTAAACTAAAATCGCTCCATAAAGTCCAAGTTCCTGCTGGTAATCTTCCCTGACGTGTGGATGGTACCAGAATAAGCCTGAGTCAGGGAATTTTAACTGGTATTCAAATGATTCCCCCGGTAAAACTTCTTTTTGCGTGACTTCTGGCACGCCGTCAAACTTGTTGTCCAAACGTAATCCATGCCAGTGCACGGTTGTTGGCATTTGCAGGTTATTTTTAAAGTTCACTATTATGCCTGAGCCTTGTTTTACTCTTAACAATGGTCCGGGCGATTGTTTGTTGTAACCAAAGCCAAAAGATTTTTCCCCATTTATTTCTCGTTCAATTATATCAGCACTTAAATCAAGTTTTTGATTATTTTCAATTGTGATTTCCTGTGTGGGTTCTATCCGGTTGAATTTTTTGGGATTTAAAACCAAAGGTTGGCTATCCCTGTTTTGTTGAATATTTTGGGTCTGGGTTTGAAAATTCAGAACTAAAAAAATAATTCCAATGGCTAAAATAATTGCCATGACTATTAAGATCAGTTTATTTTTACTTAAATGCATATTTTTTTCTTGCCTCATAATTGTTTTTGCTGTGAAACAATATTTATATGATTGTGAAACATTATTTTTTTCAGTTAAAAAATTCCAGTGCATTTATCTCTTAAATGCTATTTAGGGCTTTGTTCAGTTGCATTTTAGTTTGCGCACGTGCTTTCCTTCACTTTTACCTTTGGAATGTTTTTCAATGAATTGTTAATCTTTCTAAAGCCGTTCTGGCTGGAGTAATTTGCCCCCATGATTTCTTTTGAATCAGTGGTGCGAAAATCCTTTCCGTTCTCTTCGAGGTACTCGGCAATGTTTACATATGTTTGTGGGAACCAGTAAGAGTTTGCCACGAGCAATGCGTCAAAAATCTGTTCTTTTGTGGCGCCTTGTGATGCCATGAGTTCGGCAAGTGCAAGTGCTGCCATGCCGTGGTTGCAGTCAGGGAATGCTGTTGGATTGCTGCAGCAGGGCCTGTAAGTGTTTGCCGCGACATCATCCACAATTTTCTGCTGATCTGGGGTAAGTATAATTATTTTTGCGGTTGCGAGCAGTTCGCCACCTTTTTTATTTCCAAAACTCCACCCACCTGTTGAAGCAAAATAAGCTTTTTTATTTTCATTCTCAGAAATTTTTCCTTTGGTGAGTATTGGATTTTCATTCACTAATCCAAATGCCCAGAGCATGTTCAGATTGAAGAAAGCGTTTTCTGGTGTGAATGAAATGTTTTCACTGCTTCCTTCCAAAAGAAGCTTTTCGTGCTCTGGTGTGAGCTTTGTTCCATTGCGCTGGAGTGATTCTTTGTATTTGTTTAGGTCGATTGCTCCTGCTTCAACTGTTTTTGCAAGGGCATTGCCCCATTTTACCTGCAGGGACACTCCTTTGCTTGGCGCAACTTTTTCCTGCAATAGTTCATCATGGGATTTTTCAATTATCTTATTGTTATCCTGATTTTTTTCAGCCAAAGTATTGTTGTCGTCTTGAAATAAATTTTTGTTAGTGTCTTTCATTGAGCAACCTTCAAGAGTGCACACTTCACTTTTCTTTTCTGTTTGCTGGAAACAACCACTAAATAATATTGTGGCGACAAGAAGTAGAGTGATTATGGTTTTTGACGAGAAATTGGGCTTATTCACGGGGTTTGAATAAAAGCCCAATTTCTCACCAGCCTTTGTTACCTTTTAGCACCCGCCAACCATTTGTTGACTTGGAGCTGGAGTTGTTTGTTGCTGTGCCATATTTTGTGTGGTTTGATTTGCTTGCGCGGCATTATTATTATTGATTCCACTAGCCATAATTGAAGTCAAGACAGTGTTTTGCTCCAGTGTCTTTTCATTCAACCCTGAAAGCTGTGCTGCTTGAACTAATGAAATGACAAGAACTATTGCCACCGCCGTTAATGCAAGATACTCAATTGTTGAAGTCAAATTCTTACCTCCTTTTTGTTTTTTTCTGTTGCAAAGCGAAAAATCTTTTTGTTCATTTTAACAACCTCCGACCATCGGGCCACCATCCTGTGGTGCTCCTTTTTCTATCCCTCTGTATTTGTTTGAGGCAAGGTTGATGTAGTTAGACTCTATTCCTTTTCCCTTGAGAACTTGCGCTTTTTGGGCTAATACTCCGGGAAAAAAGAGAGTTTTCCATTTTCCAAGTTCCTCTAGAATCTGGTCATCTGTAAATTCATTTGGGTGATTTTTGAGCAGGTATTTTGCAAGCCCTCTCATCGCATAGCTATGTGCACACCCGCAGGCTTTTTTGCCGTCCGGAAAAATGATGCTTTGCGCCCCGCAACAATACTCACATGAAATCTGGGAGGCTATTTTTATGTAGCGCTGCTGTATTTCTCCCTCAAGTGTTATGAATTTGTCGCCATTATCCTTGTCGAATTGGCTTAAAATTGCTATTGCTTCGTTTGCCTTTTGCTGGTCATTTGCCGAGACATCATCATAGCTTATGTCCAGTTCCTGCCCATATATTCTTGGCACTCCTTTTGGGGAGACATCTGAAAAGTTTGCCGTTGTGTTTACGCCGGAATTAGCCGAAGTGGCAGTTGCAGTTCCTTTGGCCCTTGCGGGAATTATTCCATGCATTTCATAATTCATTTTTTCATTATCTGTCCAGCTGGACATGTCAAGTGCACCTGTGTTTGTGCCTGTAATTGGGGCTGATCCGCTTAAGGAAATCATTGCGGTCTGTTTTTCAATCAGGGAATTTGCCTGATTTATTTGGATAAAATTAAAAGCCAAAACAGCCGCTGAAATTAGGAGTAATACTCCGACCAAAGTCAATAAATTGGAAGCTTCTTTGCCATCTGGTCCCTTTTGATGTGTTTCATTTTTACAACAATTTTCATTCACTTTAAACCCTCCGTATAACTTTGTTAACAAAGCTTTACAAGTTGTGTAAAGCATTACATTTTTAAATATATGTGGCGCATTATTATTATTCTTCAATAAAGAGAAGGATATGCTGTGATGTTTATGGAACTATCAAAAATAAACTTTGACAAAAAAGGAATGAACTCAATTGTCGGGGAACTGGAAGCTGACATATTAGATTGCTTATGGCGTGATGGCAGCAATAAGACCTGCAGACAAGTTTATGATATTGTAAAGAAAAAGAACAATGTAGCATATACCACAATTACTGTTACAATGGATCGGATGTATTCTAGGCGCCTTTTGGTGCGAGAAATAGAAAAAGGCAAGGGTGGACTCAAGTATATGTATGGTGCAAAAGTGACAAAGGAAGAGCTTGCCAACAGGATTTCAAAGAAATTTGTGAACTTCCTCAAGACAACCTTTGGAGAACCATCAATAGCCTACCTGAGGAAAAACATTTAGGTGCCATGCAAATGCCTTCTGAATTGGCTTGCATAAATAGCTGTGTTGTAGGCCAAGGGCCAATACTCTCTTCACTTAACTATTTTCTCATTGCTGTCATTGCCTTGAGCGCAATAATCCTGATTTTTTTTCACAAGAAACTGTCCATAAAATTAAACTTAATGCTTAAATCAGCATTGTTGACAGCTATTTTTGCTTTCCTTATAACGCTGACTTTTTCATCTGAAAATCACCCGTTCAATATTTTTAATGTGGCACACACTACTGCGTTAATTTTAGTGCTGCTTTTTTTTGTCACATCATATATTTTCACTTCATTCATAGCAAAGATAGGATTAAAGCGGATTGTTGACAAAAAAGTTGACAAAATGGTTTTGGAGGAGGCGGCAAAGCTTGGCATTAAAGCACCAGAATTATTTTTGTTTGAAGATTCCAACAATTCTGCATTTGTGGTTTCTGCCCTCAAAAAGACAATCTTCATTTCAAGCGGCCTTCTTGAAAACTTCAATGGTGCTGAGATACGCATTGTCCTCATGCATGAATTATTGCACCTTAAGAGCGGCTTTTTCAATATAAAACGATTTTTTCACTCAATCAGATCAGGTTTTTTTGGTCTCCTCCCAGTGCGTCTTGAGGAACTTGATGCACTTGAGGAAATGCGCCTTGATAACGAGCTGATGAAAAAAGGCATTGACATAAAAAAAATCCGGCAAAAACTCTAGAGTTGTGTTTATGGCAAAACAAATCTACAAGAATTTCAAATGTGAATCTTGCGGTCTTAAGTATGCTGACAGAAAGATAGCGAAGAAGTGTCAGGTGTGGTGCACTAAAAATAATTCCTGCAATCTGGAAATAACGCGTCATGCGATTAAGAACTGACAATAAAATTGTATCATATATTTTGTTTTTCTTTTTTTTGGCCTTAACTTGCTGATTTATATTGTAAGAAAAATATACTTGTCACTTATGATTCCAAATGAACCCAAAATTTACACGCGCCACTATGAGGCAAGGGAATTTATTTCTGCAAAAGCCACAGAGGTATTTGCCTACATAGATGACCACGCTAATTTCTCGTCGCATATGAAAGAGTCGTCTTGGGTGATGGGTGGGGGGCACATGGATGTCTCAATTGATGGTGGGCGCGGCCAAAAAGTCGGCTCTCATATTAAGCTTAGTGGCAAAATTTTTGGCATTACGTTATTTCTTGATGAGATCATAACGCACCGCGAGTCACCAAATGTCAAGGAATGGGAAACTGTAAACTCGCCAAAACTTCTGGTGATTGGCAATTACAAAATGAAAGTTGAAGTAGAACCGCAAAAAGAAGGGTCATTGCTGTGGGTATCAATAGATTATGATTTGCCAAGTGCAAATGCGTGGATAGGAAAACTATTTGGCGCAGCTTATGCGAAATGGTGCGTGGAACAAATGATAAAAGGAGTACGCACTAAGTTTTCCGTTCAAAAAACATAACACTGCTTTTTCTGATTTGAAAATTTGAAGATAGGTTTAAATAATAATGCTTTACATATCTTGTAAAGCTTTGAGGTCTTGGTAATGTTAAACTTTTTGCAGAAAACAAAATTAGAATCACAAAACATGCCCGCTGGAAAGTCTATCGGCGTTATTGGTTCGCTAAGAGCAAAACTCCTTAATTCCTTAAGCGGCTTTTCCGCATTCCTTGCAACGATTGGAAGTTCCTGGAGCCTATGTCACAGTATCTGCCTGGCACTAATAACTGTTCTTGCAGGCATTGGGGTTGTAATAACAGGCATGCCACTTCTTTTTCTTTTTGAGTATAACCTGTATTTATGGGGCGCTGCAGTATTTCTCCTTATTCCATCATCAATAATGTTTTTTAAAAACCCAAAATGCATTTCCAAAAACCTGCTGCTATTTAACTTTGGAGTCATAATAGCAGGTATACCAGCGAATCTAGTTAACCTTCAGCCATTTTCGTGGCTAGTTGGTGGAATTCTAATTTTAGCTGCAATTAGCCTGTTCATCAGATCAAAAGTAAAAAGAAAAACGGAGGGAAAAAATGAAAGATGAAAAAATCTTGATAGCATTATTTGCCGGGGTAATAATGATTGGTGCAATGGTGCTGTTCTTCTCAATCACAAACCAATCGAATAAGCTGGAAAATACGCCGCAGAATTTTGCGCAATTAATAAGCAACCAAAATCCAGCGGATATTTGTGCGGTGCCTGCCGGAACCGACCCAGAAGAGTGGAAACAGCATTTGAGCCACCACCCGGACAAGTATGCTCAATGCCTGAAATAAGAAAAAAGGATGAAATGAAAATGCAAAACGAACAAAAAATTCTCACAATAATAGGCTCGGCAGCAATGCTCGCAATAATAGCTTTGCTCTATAGCGTTATTTCTGCCAATTCCATTTCGGAAAAAATATACGCAAGAGATGCTGCCTTTGCCGGATTAAATGCAATCAGCAATACAAATCAACTGGTAGAGAAACCCGCTGAAATAACTCTTACACTTATAACTGACTCAAGCAATCAAAGTCTAATCAAATTGGATTCGCTTGTTGCTCAACTGGAAAAACTTCCAAGGATAAAAATAATATCTGAAAAAAAGCTGGAGTATAACTCTATTGAGGCAACACAGTTGGTCGAAAAATACAAAATTGAAAAAATCCCATCGCTTTTTATCGGAGGCGAAACCGAAAAGGCGACCATAATTTCACAGAACTGGCAGCAGCTTGGAACAATAGAGCCAGATGGCAACATCGTTTTGAGGAACATCCCTCCGATATACCTTGAAACAAGCACTGGAAACCTCAGAGGGGAAACAAGAGCAACATTCATTTCTGTTCCTGACAAAAATGGTGTGTTTGACGCAGAAGAAGTTTACACACAAATCCTGCAAAACGCCTTTGGCGTGAAACCAGTAGAACAGCAAACAATCAGTTACAATTCGCCGGAAGGAAAAGTCATTCTTTCCAAATACAATCTGGAAAAAATTCCGACAGCCATACTATCAGGAGACCTGAATGCATACAATGGTTTCCAACAAGCCTGGCTGCAGGTTGGGCTTGTTGAGGCTGACGGCAGCTATGTGTTCAGGAGCCTGGAAGTCATAGGCGGAATAAAATATTTTGACATGAACAAAAACGAGGTCATTGAAACTGCACAACAGCAGCAATAAATCTGGAGGAAAAAAACATGATTGGAAAAATCTGGAACGAAATAAAATCGAATCACATTGCCCAAATGGCAGTGTGCTGTTTGCTGCCTGTGGTGCTAATACTTGGGCTCCAGCTGCTTGGGTTTGCAGGCTTTTGGATTTTTGGCCTAGCCATAGCGGTGTGCATAGGCTCACACCTTGCAATGACTTACTTTGCATCAAAGAACGGGAGTGAAAAGGCATGCCACTAGGCCTGGAAAAATATACGCCATGGATAAAGAACGGGTTTTGGGTATTTGTCCTCGCAATCGCTTACATAGCGATGCAAAAGGCAATGCACCCTGGTTGGACAATATTTGGATTTTGATGGAGGAACTGTAATGAATACAAAGAGATTTGTCGGAAAAATACTGCCTTACACAGGAATAATATTACTTGTCGGCTTTGTGGGCCTTGCACTATTAACCACAACTAATGCCAATAAAGACATTATTTATAATGAAGGTGACATGGCTCCTGATTTCACGCTTCCAAAAGTCGGGGGAGGGCAATTCACACTCTCAGAACTCAAAGGAAAAAAAAATGTCCTCCTGTATTTCCAGGAGGGAATAATGTGCCCGGCATGCTGGAACCAGCAAGTTGACATTGAAAAAAGACAAACAGAATTTGATAAGCTTAACACTGAGGTTGTAATGATTACAGTGGACCCTCCCAATGCATTGGCACAGGCAAAGGCGCAGTACGGAATAAAGGACACAACGCTTTATGACAACAGCCTAACTGCCTCATCAATGTACAGTGTATTGCAGGACAGCATGCATCCCGGGCAAAGACCAGGGCATGTCTTTGTGCTAATAGATAAGGAAGGAAAAATAAAATGGAGATATAGCGCATACAAGCCATCTCCAACCGGAGGCCCCCATGGTGGCACTGGTACAATGTATGTTCCAGTTGAAATCATTCTAACAAGCATGAAAAATGCCTTGCAAGGAGTATGACAGGTGCTGCATTATGATTGAAGGATTCCTCGCCGCAACAATTTTAGCAGCATTCCTAAGCGGAGCTGTGGCGTTCTTTGCGCCCTGCTGCATCACATTCTTGTTGCCTGCATATTTTGCTTTTGTAGTCAAGGAAAAAAAGCAAATACTAAAAATGACACTTGTTTTTGCCTTAGGCCTTGCAACAATCCTAATTCCAATTGGGCTTGGATTGGCAGGATTGGGGCAGTTAGCATCACAATTCCATACAGAAATATTTATTGCAGGCGGATTGTTCATGCTGCTCCTTGGACTTTTGACATTATTGGGAAAATCACTCATGATGCCATTCAATGCAAAATCACCAGCCATAAATAAGGTTGACACTTTAAGCATCTATCAACTAGGTTTATTTTCAGGTTTTGCAAGCTCATGCTGCCTGCCAGTGCTTGCAGGAGTGCTAACCCTAAGCCTCATCAGCGCCTCTTTCATTCAAGCATTTATCCTCGGGTGGGCATATGTACTAGGCATGGTATTGCCACTTGTAATCTTGGCATTGCTTTGGGAAAAATACAATCTTGCAGAACACCCGGTTCTAAAAGGAAAAACATTTGCAATGCAGTTTTTCGGAAAGAAAATTGAATTGCACTCCACAAGCGTATTTTCCGGGGCAATCTTGTCTGTCATTGGACTGTTGACTCTTATAGCAGCATTAACACAGAACATTACTGCATCCTCAAATGAGCAAATACAACTCTCAATGTGGATGCAGGGAATACAAAACACAATACTAAAGGCTACACAGGTAATTCCTGACTGGATTTTTCTCTTATTGTTAGTTGCAGGAACACTATACCTTGCAAAAAAAGCCATGGATAAAAAGGGGGTGAAAAAATGAATTGTTGCCAAGGAGAAGAACACAAGCATGGAGACAACAAGCAAAACAAAGATCATAACAACGAGCAAAACTCAAATCCGGGTTGGCTGTCAATAGTAGCACTGCTCATAATAGTCGTATTAGTTGGCAGCATGTTGTTCATGTTCTTAAAATAAATTTTAAACAAAAACTAACTGAGGTGATTGGATAATGGAAAAAGACCTTGTATGTGGCATGGAAATAGATGAAAAAACTGCAGTGAAAAGCGAGCGAAAAGAAAAAACATATTATTTTTGCAGTACTCACTGCAAAAGAAATTTTGATAGTAATCCAAAAAAATATGTAAAAACGTGATTTGCAATATGACTAAAGTATTGATACTTTCAACCCCTGGTTGTGCTCCGTGTGCAGCAGCCAAAAAAATGTTGGAAAGAATTGCAAAAGAAACCTCACTCGAAATCAAAGAAGTGAACGTCTTTGGTCACCCTGAATTGCTTGAAAAGTACAAGTTTATGGCAATGCCCGGCATAGTAATTGATGACAAACTAGAGTTTTCAGGTTTACCGGATGAAAAAGAGCTTAAAGAAAGGATAATACGTAAAGGGGGTTAGGTTTATCCCGTTTTTTTTTTGCCGGAAAATGGAAATTCTTGACTTGCGTTGCATTAATTCATTTTTTTGTCTTTAATTTTTCTCTGTGCTTTATTTTGTTTCAGGTTGTTTTAAGGTCGGGTTTAAATTGAATGCTTTGAGCAAAGTATGAGAGAGTGTGATAATGTTTGTTTTTCCATAACTATGAGTGCTTACAATTTTTCTGTCTGCTAAACGAATAAGAAGCCTGTGTGTTTTCAGTCTTGTCATTCCGTGTAATTTTGATATATCTGCTTGAAATGCCTGCCCATGTTTTTCAACAAGGTATTGCACTATTTCTTTTTCTTTTGGTGACAAAAAAGACAATAATAATTCCCTGTTGCTTTTAAGTGAACTTGTTGTCTGTTTTAGCTCACTTGAAAAAATGTATATTCCAGCAGCTCCGATGAGCACTCCTGCAAAGGCCACTATTATCATTGCTTCAAAGTGAAACCTTGTAAGAAAGCCTATAATCCCTTCATGGGTTGGGGAAATGTATGAAATGCTTGTGAGAAAAACCAAAAGAAAAAAAACTGCTAAAAGTGTAGTCCATAAGACAACCTTTTTTTTGACTGAAAACTCATCCAATTGTTGTTTCATCTTAATGATACATTGTTTCAGTAATCTATATATATTGTTTCATTACAAGTTATTGTCATGTCGAAAACTTTATTTGCCGGAGCAATTATTTTGACGTTGGCTATTTTTTTAGGCATGATTGCCACTTTTGGCCAGTCTTCACGAAATAGTAATTTGAATTCTAACTCTTATGAAGTTCCTGCTGGTGTTCAGATGCAGGAGGTTTCAGTCAGGGCAACCTCTGCAGGGACTTATGACAAACCATATGTAAGCGTAAAAAAAGGTGTTCCTGTAAAGTTTAATTTTTCAGCTGACTCATCTTCAGGTTGCGGTCGTGAACTTTTAATGAGGGATTTTGGAGTTGACTTGCTATCAAGAAACGGTGAAACTGTGTCAGCCACTTTTTTGCCACAAAAAGAAGGAAAATATGAATTTAGTTGTTCAATGAGAATGTTTAGAGGTACACTCGAGGTAGTTCCATGAAAAAAACATTAAAGATAGGCGGCATGCACTGCCATTCATGCGAGGTCCTGCTCTCTGAAGCAATTTCTGATGAAGGCGTAAAAGTTTTATCGGCAAACTTTGGCAAAGGCGAGATTATTGTTGATTTGCCTGATGACTCAAAAATGCCTTTGATTAAAAAAGCTGTTGAGAAAGAAGGTTACAAATTGGTTATTAGTTGATTATTATCCAAGTTTGGAGTTGATTTGTGGTGGTTGTAAGGCTGGAGTTATCAGTGCAGAATATTTCTTGTGAGTCCTGCGAGAGAGTAATTTCAAGACTTGTTTCGCGTTTTAATGATGCAAAGTTTGAATCAATTTCTGCTGATGGAAAAACACTTTTGTTGTCATGTAATGAAAAAGATGTTGAAAAAATCAAGGGCGTTTTAAGTCAATATAATTACCTTGAGGAACAGCCTGTCAAGTTTTATGCTGGTTTTGTTGCAAAGCAACTTTTTTCTGATTCAAGTGCTTTTTTAGCTGAAAGAACTTTTTTGACCAGGCTTCTTGTTGTTTTTGGAGTAATTTTTTCTATGCTGGCGCTGTTCCAGATTTTTGTGTTCAATAATATTGAAGTTGGAAAAAAGCTCTGGCCAGTGTTGTTGCTTGTTCCTTTTGGCATTATTTTAAACATGACCTCTTTATGGCATGCCCGCTTGTTAAGAAAAAATTTTGCTTGCAATACAGGGATGATGATTGGCATGACAATTGGCATGATGTCAGGCTTTATGCTTGGTGTAATTTTGGGGGCAACAAATGGTATGTTTATTGGCTCAGTTGTTTCAATGTTTGCTGGAATGTTTTTGGGTGCGTGGGCAGGAAAACCTGTTGGAGTAATGGGAGTCTTAGAAGGCATGATGGCCGGACTTATGGGCGGGCTAATGGGGCCAATGCTTTCAGTCATGCTCATAACAGATAACTTGATTGTTTTTTTGTATTTGTTTTTTATTGCATGCACAGCAATTATTGTGGGTTTAAGTTACCTAATTTTCAGGGAATCAGGCCCAATTATGGATGAAAAAGTTGTGCCATCATTTACTACAATGCTTTTTTCTGCTCTGCTTGTTTTGATTTTGATTGTTTTATTGGCAATGTTTGGGCCAAAATCAGCAATTGCTTGGGGTGCATTATGAAGAAAGTAGAGCTTGCAATAATCGGCATGCATTGCGCCAGCTGCAGTGCATTGATTACAAAAGGCCTGCAAAAAGTGCCGGGCGTAATTACTGCTAATGTTAACTTGGCTTCTCAAAAAGCGCGTGTTGAGTTTGACGAAAAAACATCAACAGAAAATGACTTGATTGAAGCAGTAAAAAAACGTGGTTATGGCGCAAGCCTTGACGTGTCAATTGAAAGGGAAACGCAGCTTCGAGCACAGGAAATCAGTGAATTAAAAAAACTTTTTTTGATCGGAGCAGCACTTAGTTTGCCTGCAGTAATAATTGGAATGTTTTTAATGGATTTTCCTTACCGTGGAATAATCCTTTTTTTGCTTGCAACCCCAGTGCAATTTTATGTGGGCTTAAGGTTTTACCAGGGCGCATGGAGCGCACTATTAAACAAGACTGCAAGCATGGATACCTTGATTGCATTAGGCACTAGTGCAGCTTACTTGTTCAGTCTTGGCTTTTTGCTTGGTTTTGTAGAAGAGCAATACTTTGAAGTCGGAGCAGCCTTGATTACGCTTGTTATTTTGGGAAAACTTTTAGAGGCGCAAGCAAAAGGAAAAACAGGCCAAGCCATAAGAAAACTACTTGATCTTTCACCAAAAACTGCTTTAGTGAAAAGAAACTTTCACCAACATTGTTGGATCGAGTAAAAAATG
>CAYIJY010000004.1:0-20299 GCA_964363785.1 uncultured archaeon | reverse complement strand
GAAAACAAAGAACAAGCACTTGAAAAATTAAAGGAATTAATACCAAGCAATGCAAGTGTAATGAATGGCTCTTCAACCACTTTGCATGAAATTGGCTTTGTTGACTACTTAAAAAGCAAGGAACACAAATGGAAAAACATGCATGAACTTGTTTTTGGTGAACCGGAAAGGCAAAAGCAAACTGAACTTAGAAGACAGGCTTTACTTTCAGATTATTTTATTTCAAGTGTAAATGCAATTTCACAAAATGGCGAACTTATTGCTGCTGATGCAACCGGAACCAGAACTGGAGCGTTTTTGTTTGCAGCAAAACATTTAGTGATTGTAAGTGGAGTAAATAAAATTACGCCAAACAGAAATGAAGCATTAAAGCGGCTTGAAGAATATGCATTTAGGCTTGAAAATGAACGGGCAAAAAAAGTTTATGGCTCTGGAAGCAATATAGCCAAAATAGCAATCATTGGAAGAGAAGTTTTTCCAAATAGGACTACCCTTATTTTGGTAAAAAAACAGCTGGGTTTTTAGCCTAGGCGTTCTTTTTAAAAAAACTTAATTACACAAAAATAAATACTTTTTAGGAGAGTGAGTGAAAATGGTTTTTACTTTACCAAAACTAGATTATGATTATGCGGCCTTAGAGCCGTTTATTGACAAACAAACAATGACTATTCATCATACAAAACATCATCAGACTTATGTTGACAAATTAAATGCTGCTGTTGCTGGCAAAAAAGACTTGGAAAGTAAAAGCGTTGAAGAATTAGTCTCCATGCTTGATAAAGTCCCTGAAGACATTAGAATGGCTGTGAGAAATCACGGCGGAGGGCATGCTAACCATTCTTTTTTTTGGAAGACAATGGCACCAAACGCACAAAAAATGCCAAGTGGTGAAGTTGCAAAAGCAATTGACAAAGCATTTGGTTCTTTTGACGAGTTTAAGAAAAAGTTTTCTGAAAGCGCAATGGGCCGCTTTGGCAGCGGGTGGGCTTGGCTTGCAATGAACAAAGGAAAACTAGAAGTTTATAATACAGGAAATCAGGATTCTCCTTTAATGGAAGGAAAAAAACCAGTTCTTGGAATTGATGTTTGGGAACACGCATATTATCTCAAATACCAAAATAAAAGGCAAGAGTACATTGACGCATTTTTCAATGTAATTAATTGGAAGCAAGTTGAAGAGAATTACAAAAAAGCAATGAAATAACAATTTAGTTTATGCCTTTAGTTTTTGACTAGAGGCAATTTATATTTTCTAAACTAGGTTAGAGCAAATATTCTTAAAAGTAATTTCCTTTTTAGTTCTGGAGTGCATGGATATTGAGAAATTATTTTGCTAAAAAAACTTTTTAGAGTAGGATGAAGAATTTTATCTTTTGGTGAACGGAGTGTAACAGCACTTAAAAAAAGCCGCCTTAACCAAAAATAATCATCATTAAATGCACTAGCGATTGCTTCTTCAGAATTCCAGTTTACAATTTTTTTGCCTGCAGATTTAAAATCAATAACACCTACTTTATTTCCTTTAATTATTATATTCCCAGAGTGTGGATGCCCAGGAAGTATTTCCAGACGATGAATTTTACCAATCACTCGAGCTATTTTTGGCAATAATTGTAAAATTTTTTTTCTTCTTTGGCCGCTATATTTTACCCATTGACGATTTATAAGTTCATGAAAGGTTATTCCTCCAGACTCAAAATGTATAAAACTATTTTGATAATCAACATATTTGACTCGCGGAACATATATTCCATTACGCGAAAGTGTTGAAATAATTTTAATAGAATTGTCAACTTTTTCTTTTTTTTCCAGCAAACTTACAAAACCCTTATTTCCCCTTAATTTTTTTGTTTGTGAAACACCACCAGTAAAATGCTTAATAGAATTTGCATTTTTAAACTCTTTTTCCAAGTTTTTTTCTTTTGGAAGATTTCTAGGTCCTCTTCTTCCTAAAGCCATTAGAAAAATACTGATTTGGTTTATTTAATGATTTCCAAGTTATTTCGTCAATTGACAAAAAACTATTTTTGGGTAAAGCAATTTAAAGAGTAAGTTGCAGGGTTGAATTGGGGGTGGCGTTTTAATGCCAGAAATTATAGTAAATTACTTAGCTATTTTAGTTGGCGCAATAGTCAACATGGCAATAGGATTCATTTGGTACGGGCCATTATTTGGAAAAAAGTGGATGGAACTATCAAAGATGGATGAAAAGAAAATGAAGCAAATGGGCGGAGCTAATCCAATGCAAGCATATGTAGTTGCTTTTATTGGAGCACTATTATTAGTTGGAGTCTTTGCACACACATTTGTTTTTGTACATGCTTTCTTTAATGGAGAAAGATTAATGGATGCATTGCAAACTGCTTTTTGGATTTGGCTTGGATTTATTGTCCCAGTTGGATTAAATTCGGTAGTTTTTGACAGCAAACCATTCAAACTATTCTTACTCCATACAGGATACTATCTTGTAACATTACTTGCTGTAGGCGCAGTAATAGCAATGATGCCATAAATTTACAACAAAATATAGCACAAGTTTTATTTTGGGTTTTCAAAAAGACCCAAAATATTCCTTCTATTTCTTTAAAGCGAACATAAAACGCAATAGTAAAATTATTATAATGTTTTGGAGCACAAAAAGCTCTTTAGATGGCAAGAAAAAGAAAAATAAGAATTGACGAAGAACCTGCGTTAATTGAACAAGAAAAGCCAGATCAAAACATGGTTTTGTCTGAAAGCTCAAAGCAGTTTGAAGAATTAAAGGAAGACGTTGCAGAGATTGCTGAATCAACCAAAGAAATTGAGGAAATAAAGGAAGATGTTGCTGAAATAATGGAGGAAGTTTCTGACAGCAGCAAGGATGTTGAAGAATTAAAGGAAAATGTTGAGGAAATAAAGGAAGATGTTGCAGAAATTTCAAAATCCGCAAAGACTTACCGCGAATTAATGGAAAAATTATCAGGCAAGTTTCACCTGCACATTCCAACCAAGTTTAACATTAATGATGTTGCACAGCAGATTGTTGGTGCAATGATTTTGTCATTGCCTTTCACTGTCACGCAGGAAGCCTGGGATCTTGCAAACCAGCTTGACATTTACAGGATATTTTTGATTATTTTTATTACGCTTTTGTTTGATGTTTTGCTTATTTATTTTTCAAAATTCCAGCAGATTGACATTTCAAATATAGTGCTTGTGTTTGCAAGAATGTTTTCAATTATTTTGGTGTCTTACATTGCAACTGCAGCCGTACTGTATTCTATTGGTGTGATTGGGAACCAGATTACTGATCCAATCTGGGCATTAAAACTCGTGATTTTGATTGGTTTGCCAGCAAATATTGGAGCTGCAACTGCAGACATATTGAAGTAAACTTGAGGCATAAACCATGGCAAAAATTTTTTACAGTGTTTGTGGAGTAGGACTTGGACACGCCATGCGCTCCACGCCTTTAATAAATTTTTTATTAGACAGCGGGCACGAAGTCATTATTGCAAGTTATTGGAATGCTTTTGATTACTTGAAAAAAAAATTTGGACAACATCAAGAAGCAAAAGTTGTTAACATACTTGCAAATCAAGAGAACTACAAGTTTAAGCTTGAGTTTTATGATGTGCCTGTCGTGCCTAATGTTTTGGCTGAGAATTTTTTGAAAATCTCAAAAAACGTGAAAAACTTTGACCCCGACTTAATTATTTCTGATTTTGATATTTTTTCTTCATTAATTGGCTTTATTCAGGATATTCCGGTTTTAATGGTTTCAAATGTGCATTTGAGTGAGTACTACAAGATAAAACTTGGAATTAAAGACCAGTTGAATTACATGTTCAAGGAAAGGGCTGTAATTAATGGCTTTCCAAGAGTCAATAGGCTTTTTTTGTTTGGGTTTGTCAGGCCAAAAGAGTTGCCAAAAAATGTCAAGTTTTTCTTTCACCCAGTAAGAGAGGAAATAATTTCTTTAAGGCCGCAAAAAAAAGATTTTTTCTTGGTTTATTCTTTACCAAAAGAGCTTGACAAAATAATTCCTTTGCTTAAAAAGTTTGAGGATAAAAAATTTGTTGTTTATGGTGCAAACAAGCATTTTAAGAGCAACAATCTTACAGTAAAAACATTTGACCAAAATGACTTTAGTTATGACTTGGCAAATTGTGCCGGTGTAATGTCTCATGGCGGGCTTTCAACTATTTGTGAGTCAATTTATTTGAAAAAACCACTTTACTTGTTTTGTGACACACGATTTTTTGAGCGGTTTTATAATGCAAAGCTTGTGCAGGAAAAAAAAATCGGGTACATGGAAGAAAAGCCAACATTTAATGGGTTGAAGCATTTTTTTGACCAATTGCCAAGTTATGAAAAATATGTTGAAAAAATAGAGTATTTTCCAGAAAACCAAAAAATAACCAAGGAAATAAAAAAATTAATTGAAGAGCACTCTGCGAAATAAAAATGAATTAAAACCAGGAATGAAAATTATGATAGGTAAACAATCAGAGATTATACTATTGGAAATTTTAATTATAGTTTTTTCAACATTTTTTGCTCTTTTTATGCAACAAAGGAAACAATAAATTTTTAAAAAGCACTAAGTAATACTTAATTATATGGAGCACATAAGCATTAAACTTGAAAAAGCTATGGCAAAACAGATTTATAGAGACATGAAAGATTTCAATTATAGCACCAAAACTGAGTTTATTAGAGAATCCATTAGAGAAAAGTTAAAGAAGAATGAAGAAGAAAGGAAAAGAAAACAAGCATGGCAAGAGCTCGTTGCAGCAAGAGGTATTTTCAGGGGGAAGGGCAAAGCTAAAACAGATGAAGAATTCAGGAAACTGCGTGAAGAAGCTGGGACAGAATTCTTAGAAATACTGGAAAAAAGATTCAGTCAAAAGTAACTTCTTCCGGTGCTTTAATCTCAACAATGTCTCGTAAAGTTTCAAAGTGAAAATCTCTTGTAATCAAAACTGCTTTGTTATCTCTTGCAATAATAGCATGCAAAATATCCGCTGCATGAGATTCAGTTTTTACTTTCGCTAATTTTTTTGATTCCAAATATTGCTCATTGGAAATAGGGACAATTCCAAGAAAATGCTCAAAAGAAGAAAAAACCTGTTTTATCATTTCATCAGAATAATCTCGCTTCAACTCATAGACAACAACCTCGGAATAAAAAACGCTGCAGTTTTTCTTTTCACAATTTTTCAAAAACTGAAACGCAAACTCCCCCAGCGGCCTCAAAGCATCTTTTCTGTCCTCAAAATAGTCACGCCAAATAGCTGTATCCAAATAGAATTTTTGCATAAAATAAAAATATTCAATTGTTTTAATTAAACCTGCAGAGGAAATGCACTCTTTCATTCTATTTTGTTTTAATATAATAAAAATCAGAACTAGGATAAAAAAAAATGCTGTTCATATTGTGTTGATTGAAGAGTAAGGACCAACAAAAAATGATTCGCGTAAACCTACTTTTGCTTTTACAGGTGGCAAAAAAACAGTTATTTCATGCGCAGAAAATTCTTGTTTTTGTAGTTCAATAAAAAAGTTTTGCAAATGCTCTTTTTTTATTGTTGTTGAGTGGTCCTTGAATTTGAGTGAGAGTTTTTCTGAAAGAATTTCTTTTATTGTTTGTGGATAAATTTCTACTGTGACTTCCTCGAAATTGTTTTCATTTGCAATTTTGATTATTGTGTCTTTTGAGTTTTCAAAACTGGTTTTTTTTACTTCGTTAAAATTCATTTCTTTTAGTGCATTTATTTGGTCGCGGAGTATTTTTTCAATGTAGGCTAAGTGTGAGATTTTTTTGTTTGTATTGTTTGCAAGTTCCTCAAGGTCGCTTATGTAAAAATCACTTGAGGTTTTTGCTGCCTTTAAGAGTGTGTCATCGTGGCGTGAGCGTTCAATTAGTGTTGAAAGTGTTTCGACTATTGGTTCAATGTTTTCTATTTTTGCTGATTTTAAGTGTTCGTTTATTTTTAAGACAAGCTTGTTTTTCATTTCTGCACTAAGGAGTGCCTGTGCTTTGTCGGTTACAAAAAAATTGTTGTTTTGGCGGACAACAAAACCAAAAATCAAGAGGTCTTTTATTAGCCTTGAAAGTGCTGCGCGTGCAGAGTTTACGTTTGAATAAGTGGAGGAGATTTTGCCTAATAAGGAATTATAGTCTATTCCGGGACTCTGACGAATAATTAACAAAACAGTATTTTTTAATGTCATGTTAAGTAGTTTGTTGTTGGATTAGGTATAAGAAGTTTGTGAAAGGCACTAATTTGCCTTTATTTCTACTTTTTTCATTCTTTTTGGAATGACAAAATAGTGTTTTGACTTGCATTGGGGGCATTCTGCCAAAAAAACTGGTTTTTTTGACTGTTTTTTAACCATTATAGTGAATTCTGCTTTTCCACCGTAACCGCTTTTGTGCTTTCTGACGTTTTCACGTGTACCCCAGGCTAATGCCCTTGGAGCTCTTGACTTGAAAGCCTTAAGCTTGTGGTTTGTGTGCTTGTTGCACTTTCTGCAATAATCCATGACTTCTTTTGGTAAATTCATGATAAATCAGTTTTTATGAAAAAATAATTAAAAAAAACGTATTTTCCTAGAGTTTTGGGTTAAAAAGAGTTTTTAATGGTTTTGCTTGGGTCAATTGACAAAAAGAATAAAAACATCAGATACAGTTTATTTCGTATGTTTAAAGCTTTAAATAAAACCGTTCAAAATACCCTAAATCCCGCTTTTTTGTTCATAAGCGCACTTTTCATTGTTTATCAGGCTGCTTTATACCTTGTTTTTTTCGAGTTTTTTGATTTGGTTCCAAAGTTCTTTTATGACACTTTTGTACTTGCAAATAACCTAAATGCCTCTTTTTTTGACGCAGCCTTTGCCTTTGCAGTGGCAAATTTTGATGCTTTAATTGTGCTTGCAGTGTTAAGTATCCTTTGGATTGCAGGGTATGTCTGGCTTCTTTTTTGTTTTACAAAAATCAAGCACGAAAAAATACCAATGATTAATGCACTTGTTATGACTGGAAAATATATTACACGAATAATTGGTTTGAGTTTTTTTTACTGGATTCTTGTTTTGCTTTTTGCGTTGATTGGGCTATTCATTGTGTTTGTGGGTGTTTTTCTTGGTGGGCTTGAATTATTGTTTTACTTGCTTTTTTTAATTTGGCTTGTAATTGGAACTGTTTTGTACTTAAAATTAATTTTTTTGCCAATAATTTTTTTTTCAGAGGACAAAAAAATCAGGGAATCAATTAGGGAAACAAATGAATGGGGCAAAAAAAAATTATTACATGTTGTTTTGATTATGCTTATTACAAGTGTTGTTTCAACTGTAATTGGAGAAGCAGCTATTTTTTTGAGTGAGTTAACTTCTATTGAATTGGTTTCAATTATAATATTTTTCTTGGCTTTGACTGTTACATCCAGTTTTAGCGGGCTTTTTTTAACAAACTATTATTTTTTAACAAAATAAAAAAAAATAAGAAAGAAGAGTGGGATTTGTTTTGATTAAAATAAAAAAACTACGTATGAAAAACTTTAAGTCATTCAAAAAGGCAGAGATACCTTTTTCGGATGGTTTTACTTCTATTGCAGGCCCTAATGCATCAGGGAAATCTAATGTTCTTGACAGTCTTCTTTTTGTTTTTGGAATTACAAGCTTAAAGCTGCTTAGGGCTGCAAAATTGTCTGAATTAATTAACCATGACGCGGCAGAGGACTATGCAAAAGTTGAGGTTGATCTTCAGGACGGAGATAAAGCAATTACTATTTCAAGAATGATTGATTCAAAAGGTGTTTCTGTTTTTAGGATTGATAATCAAAAAAAAACTTTGAATGAAGTTTCTTCTCTTTTGCTTGAACTTGGCGTGCAGCCTACTGGTCACAATTTTGTTGTGCAGGGTGACATTACGCGTGTAATTGAAATGAATGCAAAGCAAAGAAGAGAAATAATTGATGAGGTTGCTGGGTTAAGTGAGTTTGAGGAAAAAAAAGCTGAGGCAATCAAAAAACTTGAGGAAGTCCAGTTTCGTGTCAAGGATGCTCATCTTGTTTTGAATGAGCGGGAAAAATATCTTAATGAGCTTGAAGAAGAAAAAAAAGCTGTGCAGAGGTTTAACGAGTTAAAGGAAGAACTTGAGTCAAGCAAGGCAACTATTTTGAGGGTTGAATCAAAAAAAATTGAAAATGAAATGATTGAAACCAAAAACAAAATGGACGGATTACGAGAAGAGGTTGCGCGAAAACAGGAAGATAAAAACAGTTTTTTTACACAGGAAAGTGAACTTGAAAAAAAGCTTGAGGAAATTAACCAAAAATTAATTGATGCTAGTGCCAAGACTTTTTCAACAATTGGCCGCGAGATTGAGGAAAAAAAAGCAGGAATAAAGATTGTTAAAAATCAGTCCGAGTTTTTGCAGTCAACTATTTCAAGTGAATTGGAAAAAGAAAAAACAATTCAGGAAGAAAAAGTTGTGCTTGAAAAGGAAATTGATGGAAAAAAAATTAAAATAAAGGAATTGAAAAGCGAAGTTGTTGTTGAAAAGAACCGTATTGATGATCTTGAAAAAGAAATTTCTGCAAACTCTACACATGCTTCAAGGCATGATGAAGAGTCAAAAAAAGTGCAGAGAATGGTTGCAGAGGTCTCAAAGCAGGAGAGTAGTGTAAAGGAAGAGTATTTTGAGGCAAAGCTTGCAAAAGAAAAGGCATTGCATGAGAAAGAGCAGCTTGAAAAGCTTTCAACAAGTTTGAGTGCAGAGATAACTAGGCTTTCTAAAGAAACTGAAGAAAAAAAGAAGCTTGATGAAAAAATAAAGGAGTTAACTTCACAAAATGTTGAGGAAAAAATTATTCAAATTGAAAAAGAGTTCGAACAAACACTCACAAACCTACATAACTCTACTGGGAGGGTTGAATCCCTTAATGAAACAAACTCCCGCCTTACAGGACTTTCTTCAGTTTGCCCTACGTGCAGCCAGAATGTTGACAAGGATAGTGTGCAAAAGATTTTTTCACAGAATTCAAAAAAAATTTCGCAATTGCAGCTTGAGATTGACAAGGAGTCAAATAAAAAAAATAGCTTGTTAAGGGAGAAAAAAGAGCTGCATGAAAAAAAACAATTGCTGACTGAGTTGAATGCAAAGGCAAAGCATTTTTTGAACATGCAGGGAAAAGAAAGGGAGTTAAGTGAGCGCCTTGAGTCTGCAAAGCAAAAAGTTTTGTCATTAAACATTGATGAATTGACTAGCCGCCAGCTTAATTTAAAGCAGCGTCTTGAGGCAAGCCAAAAAGAACTTTTGGTTGCAAAACAAAAACTTGAATTGATTGTTGAGAATCCCCAGATGCAAAAGCTTGCGCAGGCAATGGAGCAGTTAAAAAAACTCAATTCGCAAAAGGCAGAAAAAGAACATCAAGTGAATTCTCTTGAAGCACAGGTGTTTGGTGTAATGGAAAAAAGGCTTAATGCTATTTCAGAGGAATCAAAGGCCCTTCAAAAGCATAGTGGTGTCAGTCGTGAAAAGATAAGGGAGTTTGAAAAGGAGATGCAGGTTCTTTCAAAAGAGCTTGAGAAAAAAGAGGAAGAAATGGCAAAGGCAACTCAAAACCTTAGGTTATTTGAAGAGGAAAAGCAAAGGATTAACACTAAGTCAAAAAACATTGAAGAGAAAAGAATTGCAATTGAAGAAAAGATTGTGCAGAAAGAAAAGCAGTTAAATGAGTTAAACATTGTGCTTTCAAAAAATGAGATTAGGTTAAATGACTTGGTTGAGGAATTAAAGCAGTTTGAGTCAGTAAAGAGTCTTTCGAATTCAAATACAATTGAGTTAAAGAAAAGGGTTGGAGAGATTGAAAGTGAAATCAGGGGCCTTGGTGCAATGAACATGAAGGCACTTGAGCGTTTTGATGAGTTAAAAAAAGAAGTTTTGGACATTAAGGGAAAAGCTGAAGTTCTTGAAGTTGAGAGAAAGGCTGTTCTTGAAATGATTGAAAAGATTGATTTAAAGAAAAAAGAAGTTTTTATGGATTGTTTTAATCATGTGAGTAAAAAGTTTTCTGACATTTATTATCATTTTTTTGGCGGAGAAGGAAGACTCAGCATTACTGACATGGAGAAGCCTCTTGAGGGTGGCTTGCTGATTGAAGCAAAGTATAAGGAGAATAAGCTCAAGAATATTGACTCTATGAGTGGTGGCGAGAAGTCTTTGACTGCTTTGGCGTTTGTGTTTGCAATCCAATCATTTGAGCCTGCTCCGTTTTATGTGTTTGATGAGGCAGATGCAGCTTTGGATAGAGAGAATTCTGCAAAGCTTGGGTTAATGATTAAGGATATTTCCAGTACTTCGCAGTTTATTGCAATCACGCATAATGATGCAATGATCAAGAGTTCTGACCAGATAATTGGTGTTGCATTAAACCAGCAGAAGAGTTCTGTGATTGGCTTAAAGCTAAAGGACATTAATTCAGAGCAAGTGGTTAGTGCTTAATTTTATTCTTTTAACAGGATTTCTATTTTTTTGCCTGCTTTTTGTTGTTCAATAAAGTCTGAATAAGCTTTGTCTTTTTCCTGTTGTAATAGGAATGATTCTATTTGGGTTTTGTAGTCATCAAATGATTCTTTTTTTTCTGTGACTTTAATTATATGGTACCCAAATTGTGACTGGGCTATTTTTGGCTCGTCACCTACGTTCATGGAAAAAGCTGCTTCACCAAACTCTGCAACAACATCTGCTTTTGAGAAAAAGCTTAAGTCCCCGCCTAATTGTGCTGAGCCTTCATCTGTTGATTTTTCTTTGGCCAAGTCTTCAAAGCTTACGCCATTTTTTATTTGTTCAAGCAGTTCGTTTGCTTCCTGCTCTGTTTCAACTAGAATGTGTGATGCTTTAATCTGGACTATTTGGTCTCTATTGCCATTAAAGTATTCCTGCATTTTTGCTTCAGTGACAACTAAGTCCTTAAAGACAAAATCAGCCAAGTACTTGTTTACGATTATGAATTCTCTTACTGCTTTGTTCAAAAATTCCTGTGTAATTACACCTTCTTCAATCAAGGCCTGTACTTGGTCTTGTTGTTCGCTTAAGGCTTCGTCAATTTCTGCCTGAGTGGCGTCAATGTTGTTTTTTCTTGCTTCTTGTAAAACAAGTGTGTTTTCAACCATGTTTTCAAGAATGGATAATTTTGTTACCTGAGCTTGCAATTCTTCTGGGACTGTTGCGTAGCGTGTGTCAAGGTCTGACATCAAAATTTTTTCATCACCAACTATTGCTGCAACCTCTGCTGCATTGGTAATGACATTAGTGTTTGCTACTACTTGTCCGGTTGGGGTTTGTGGATTGTAGACAAAGAAGAAAACCATTGCACTAAATAAAACTAAGAATGCAAAAACGCTTGTAATGAATAACTTGTTTTCAGAAAAAGAATTTTTTTTATGTTCATGAGACTTGTGTGTTAAATGATTTTCTTTTTGTTTATCCATTTTTTCACCTTTGAGTTCTTTTAAACTTGGAAGCATTACTTCGTGGCTTGACTGGAATCTTTTTCTTGGAAGAGCCTTAAAAAGTTCTTTTTGTGAATCGTTTCTTGGCAACTCAAGCCACCAGCTTTAGCTTTATATTCATTTAATTTATTAAGAAATTTAATATGGATAAGGGTTTATATTGGTTATTAAAAAAGCCTAAAAGTAATAAACACTACAATAAAAATCCCCCTCTTGAGAGCCCGTATACATGGCGAAACCGTAGCGTAAGGTATTTATATTTGACTTGATAAAAAATGGTAAAGTATGGTTGATTTACTCAGCATTGTATTAGGAATTTCTTTTTTATCTTTATTAGTGGCTTTCATTCTTGCCCGCTGGGTTTTGGGGAAGGAAGTCGGTAACCCTAAAATGGTTGAAATTAGCGATGCCATAAAAGAGGGGGCTAATGCTTTCATCAAAAGGCAGTATGTGACTATTGCAATTTTGTCTCTTGCCTTGGCTGTAATTATTTTTGTTTCTTATTATTTTTTGGGAAAAGAAGAACTTGGAATCCAGACTTCTGTTGCATTTTTGTTTGGAGCAATTTCTTCAGGTTTGGCTGGAATAATTGGAATGTGGATTTCAATTAGGGCAAACATTCGAACTGCTGCTGCTGCAACTAAGAGCATGAGAAATGCCTTGCGGATTTCTTTACGCGCTGGTGCTGTTTCTGCAATAACTATTGTTGCAATGTCTTTGATTGGAGTTACACTTATTTACATTGTTTTTCAGTCAATGTTTGGTTTGACTGACCAAGAATTACCTTTTGTAATTGTTGGTTATGCTTTTGGCGCAAGTTTTGTTGCATTGTTTGCACAATTGGGTGGTGGAATTTACACTAAAGCTGCTGATGTTGGAGCAGACCTTGTAGGCAAAGTTGAAAGCGGAATACCTGAAGATGACCCAAGAAACCCGGCAGTAATTGCAGATTTAGTTGGCGATAATGTTGGTGATTGTGCTGGACGCGGAGCAGACTTATTTGAATCAACTGCAGCTGAAAACATTGGTGCAATGATTTTAGGAGTAGCTTTATTCCCAGTATTTGGTTTAAATGGAATTTTATTCCCGCTTGTTGCAAGGGCAGTTGGATTAATTGCATCAATAATTGGAATTCTTTCTGTTGACACTAATGAAAAGGAAGACCCAATGAATGCATTGAATAGAGGTTATTACATTACAGCGATTTTGGCTGCAATTGGATTTTATTTTGTGACCGACTGGCTTTTGGGCAACATTTATTTCTTTTATACTGGAGTAATTGGAATAATTACTTCAATTTTGTTTGTCTGGATTACAGTTTATTACACTGAAAGAAAGTACAGGCCAGTAAAGTCAATTGCAACTGCTTCAAAGACAGGGCATGCAACAAACATTATTTCTGGAATCTCTGTTGGTTTAGAAAGCACTGCTTTGCCTGCAATTGTTTTGAGCCTAGCTTTAATGAGTTCTTTTATGATTGGAGAAGCAAGCGGAATAGAGCATGGTGGTTTGTTTGGAACTGCAATGGCTACAATGGGTATGCTTTCAACAGCAGCATTTGTTTTGTCAATGGACACATTCGGACCAATTACTGATAATGCTGGCGGAATAGTTGAAATGTCAAAACAACCTGAAAAAGTCAGGAGAATAACTGATCGACTTGATGCAGTTGGAAATACTACTAAGGCTTTGACTAAGGGTTATGCTGTTGGTTCAGCAGGGCTTGCTGCGTTTTTACTTTTCTCTGCGTTTATGGTTGACGCGCATTTGACTGCAATTGATATTTCTAAAGTGCATGTTTTTGTAGGCGCTTTACTTGGAGCTGCTTTGGTTTACTTGTTTAGCTCTATGGCAATCACTGCAGTTGGAAAAACAGCTTACTCAATTATCAATGAAGTTAGAAGGCAGTTTAAGGAAATTCCAGGCATAATGAAGGGTAAAGCTAAGCCTGATTACGCGAGTTGTGTTGACATTTGTGTTCAGGCATCATTAAAGGAAATGGTTTTGCCAGGATTATTAGTGTTAGTTACTACGGTTGTAGTCGGTTTTGTTTTGAAAGCAGAAGCTCTTGGTGCATTCTTGATGGTTGGAACAATCACTGGAATACTCATGGCTTTGTTTATGAATAATGGTGGCGGAGCAATGGATAACGCCAAGAAATACATTGAAGAAGGCAGCTTTGGTGGAAAAGGAAGCGACGCTCACAAGGCATCAGTAACTGGAGACACTGTTGGTGACCCATTAAAGGACACTGCAGGACCATCATTGCACGTATTGATTAAGCTAATTGGAACAATTACACTTGTTTTGTTACCATTGTTCTTGTAAATGAACGGTTGCGTCCGTTCACACCGCGTTCCATCTTAACGATGGAACTTAATCAAATAACAATTAGCTATGCGGATGTAAATCTATTACAATTAATTCATCTGTTTTTGGATCATAGATTGTATTTCGAGTTGTTACATCTTTTACTTTTTTGCGCTTTAGAAATCTCTCTGCTTTTAAAAATCTTTGGTAGACAGCTTCTTTTTTACCCCTGGATTTGTTTGAAGCCATTTTTCTAATGTAATGCCTGGAACCCATGTTGATACAAGAAATGACACTTTATTATCTTTCCAAGCAAAATTATATGGCAAGACACTTGCTTTCCACTTTTTAAGTTCACTATTCCAAAGATTCAATCTATCATGCAAATAAAATTGTGTTATTGAATCAGTAGGATAAGATGGAGAACTTAATTCCTTTACAAAAAAGCTTTTTCCACCTAGTGTTATACGGTATAAATAATTATGATATTTTGATTGGTCTTTTGGGTCAAATAACTCAACTGATAAAGAACTAATTTTGACCTTTCTTCTTGCAAACCGTGCTGCTAAGCGCAATTCTAAAAAATCTTTGCACTAAATTTGGGTGTCTTGCAAGAAATGAAAAAAAATCAGGGTGAAATTGAAAGCCCTTTGGCTTGCCTTTTTTTGACAATCTAGTGTGAATACGTTTTTGAGACATATTTAACAATAAAGATAAATTATTTTTATTTCAGTTCTTGTGTTGGCTGCTTTATCTGAGAAGTTTTCTTTTTTCCGTTTTTTGACTTTGCTTTTTTTGCCCTTGGTTTCTTTGTTTTGGCTTGCAGTATTTTTTCTTTGCTTGGCATGCTGTTTTTTAGTTTTGAGGAGATTGAATCTATTTCTTCAACCAAGTTTTCTTTTCGTGAAAGAAACTCTTCCTCCATCATTACTCCGTTCTTAAAGTGTTTTTTTAGTTCACGTGCCTTTCTTTCAAGGTTAAAAAGGTCCACTCGAAGCTGCTCTATTTCTGCGACTTCTGTTGACTGGTTTTTGTTGATTGCATGCAGGCCATTCATTTCGATTAAATACTCTTTGACTATTTCTGAGTGCTTTTCTTTTGAGATTTTTCCTGCAAAGAGTGCTTCATCTGCCTTTAGTTTCATTTTTTTTAGGGAGTCTAACTCTTTTTTGTTTGAAAACACTTGAGATGACGGTGCTGCAATTGCTTTTAGTGTAAAGAAAAGGAATGCAAAGCCAAGAATGAACAATAAAATTACAAAGACAATCACGTATGGCGATGGAAGGCCATTAGTTTGTCCGTTGCCATTGCTTGCCTGCGGCAGGATTGGGAAAAATATTTTTGTAGGTGGTTTGCCGTTTGAGTTTGTTGTTTGTGCAGAAGTATAAAAATCATAAATGTCCTCAAGTGAAGAAGTGATTTCTTCTGCAAGAGTGATTAATGAAATGCCTGACCTGAGTGAACCTATTGCCCGTGAACTTGCATTGTTTTCTTCATAATAGTTTGATGCTTCCAAAAAGTATTTTGCGTGGTCCACGTAAAGCAGTGGCCAAGAGTACTCGTATTGCGAGTCAACGATTTTTGCTTCAAGTGCATTGATTTTTTGCTGAAGGAGTTCTTTTAGTTCTTCAAGGCTCAAGTCTTGAGTTGTTGTTTCTGACTTGATTAATGCTTTTGCGGTTGCTGCATCAACTGCGGATGCTGCATACCATGTTTTTTGGTTTTCAAATTTTGATGCATTAAGCCTTCTTTCAATGTCACTCAAGTCAAGCCCTGCAGGAAGAGATGATAAAGTGTTTTCTGTTTGCGTGATTAAGTTATCTGAAAGTTGCTTGAATTCAGAGTCTGGTTTTACAAATTCGTTTGTTTGGCTTGTGATTGCTTCAAAGTCACGCGCGACATCAAGCCATGCAACTGCAAAGGCGTATTCGGTTATTTTTTGAAGTGCAACTGCAGAGTCAGAGCCAGAGCCTATTACAACTGTTTGTGTGTTTGATAGTTTTTCAAGGCTTAGTTTTGCGTAAGACAGCCTTTGTTGGGCTGAAATATGCCATTCAAGTGTGTCAAGAGGAACGTTTCCTTCCAAACTGTCTTCAAAGTCATTTATTTCGTTTGACAATTGGTTTAACTTTGATTGAAAGGCTTCTGAGTTAAGTGACAAAAGGTAAGGGTTATTTGAAATTTCTTGGACGACTATGGCGTTTACCCTGCCCAAAAATGCAAAGTTTGCGGATGAATAAAGATAGTTTTGTGCGTTTAGGTTTTCTGCATCCTTTTGAAGTTGCTCTGCAGTGGTAATTATTTCTAAAAGTGTGGCTATTTGTTCAGGGTCATTGATTAGTGTTGTGGAGACTGCGTGTTTTGCCTGCTCGATTACTGTTTTTGATTCCTGCAGATAATTGTTCACTAAGTCCTTCATGGATTGTAAGTGTGGTTTATACTCAATGTTTTTTGGAACAAACTCAGGTATTTCACTTTCTTCAATTATTTTTGAAATGTCGATTTGGTCTATATCAGAGAAAGCGTACTCCAGGACTTCATCAATTGTTCCAACTTCAAGTATTTTCATTCCAAGTTCTGTTGGCCCGTATTGAACCAAGTTAATGCTTTTGACTGTGCCGTTTTCGCGCACTGTCTGCACTGCTTCTCCTCGCGGAATCATGAAAAGATCAATGCCTAAGTTGGCTGCTTCTTTTGATTTTTCGTAAATGCCGCCGACTTGCCCGACATTTCCTGACTCGTCAATTGTTCCTGTAAGTGCAACGTTTGCTGGGACTTTTTTGTTTTGAAGTGAAGAAATGACTACAAGTGCCATTGCTGCTCCGGCTGATGGGCCTTCAACTAAAGATGCGTTTGATTGTATTGAAAATTTGTAATCGTATTTTCTTGCGTCACTTGAATAGTTTCTTGCCAGATTCACTGCTACTTGTGCTGCGCTTTGTGTCGTGGTTCCAACTAGCGGCTCTGCTGAAATCCAGACAGTGCCATTCCCAGCTTCAAGGTTTAAGAATAAGTCTGCGCCAAGCCCCCTTCCGTCACTTGTCACTGCAAGCACTTTTACCTGTTGATCAGGCACAATTGCAAAGGCTTGTGAAGAAAATAATAAAATTAGGGCAATGACAAAAAAAAGTTTTGAGTGAAGCATAAAAAAAACCATTTTGAATGGACTTTGAATGGACTTTGAATGGAATTGAAATTATATTTGATTCATTAATGAATTCTTTTAATGATTAGATAAAAAGAATTTAAATAACAATTGTGAAGACAAAAACCAAACCCCAAATAATCAACCTCAGGACAATCAACTATACATAACGGCTTACGCAAAGTTTAAAAATCAGGAAAATGTTATTTTAAACGTAGTTAAATATGAAGTTTTTTCACAACCCCCCAATAAACATTTTATTGATAATTTTTGTAGGCGTAATTATCGGGGTTTTTTTGACTGAAGCCAATCCTGAGTTAAAGACAATTGGATTTGCATCCTCCCCTGCAGCAAAAAGCTTGCAGGCAAGAAATTTGACAACCGAACCAAATGCAATAGCCCTTCATTCTTGCGAACTGCATGGCGGCTATTGCGACCTTTCAGGTTGTCTTCTTAGTGAGGAAGAAATTGAGTTAACCCAAGCAACACAGTTTTGTTCGCAAGGCGCGCTTTGCTGTGCAAGAGTTTACAGAATTGGAACACAGACACGAACAGAAAGCATTAACGGCATTAACGTGACAATGAGAATTGTAAATGAAAATGGTTTTTTGCAATACACTGACTTGTCTGTTCAAGGCGCAGTGAAAAGAATTCCAAATAGCTTGCTTAACCAACAACTTTATTTTGGCGGTTGTAATGTGCAAGTTTATTCGAACACATGGACTGGCGACCCGCCATTATTTGTTAATTCACTAATCAGGGTTTGGAATTGCTCGCCAGTTGGCAGCCCTTTTTGCGGGAACAGTGTAATGGAAGCAGGCGAACAATGCGATGTTTCGCAACTTCTTACTGACCAATGCAGATTGCTTGGATTTGATTCGGGCACAGTTTCATGCAACTTTTCAAATTGCACCCTAAACACAAGCGCATGCACTGCAATCTGTGGAAATGGATTGATTTCCCCGACTGAACAGTGTGATGACGGAGGACTATGCTCTAACAACTCAACCCAGTGTATAAGTGACGCATTCTGCACTTATTACGGTGCAACAGGCCCATGCACTAAACAAAATGGCGATGGATGCAATACCCAATGCCAATTAGAATACTGCGGAGACGGAATAATCAACAACGCAGTGAATGGAATAATTTCAGAAACTTGTGATGATGAAGACCAGCAAAACGGCGACGGATGCAATTCAACATGCCAACTCGAGTTTTGCGGTGATGGAGCAATCAACAACAATAACACTGAACAATGTGATGACGGGAATAACATAAACGGGGATGGATGCACGAGTGCATGCGACATTGAATCAGCAATCTGCGGCAATGGAATAATTGAATCAGGCGAACAATGCGATGACAATAACACAAATAATTGGGATGGATGCAATTCCACTTGCCAAACAGAAACACCAGTCTGCGGCAACAACCATTTGGAGCAGGGAGAGCAATGCGATGATGGGAACATAATCAGTGGCGATGGGTGCTCATCAGCTTGCCAGACAGAACAAACAACAAGCCTTTGCGGCAACGGAGCAATTAACGCAGGCGAACAATGCGACGGAACAAACTTAGGTGTTTACGGCAACGGAGTAAACAAGTGCACACAATACAATGACCCGCTTTATGACGGCGGGAACCTGACATGCTTTCCAGCAGGAGACATTTACCAAAGGGACTGCACAATCAACTACCTAGCATGCACTGGGCCACCGCATGCTGACTTTAAAACATTCAAAAAAACAAGCTCAAGCCCACTGCAATTTAATGAAGTAAACTTGTTAACTGAAGAGCTTGAATTAGGCGAAAAATACAGGTTTGATGCAACTTATTCTATAGGTGAAACTGTTGCAGGGTGGTTCTTGGGCAATGGAGAGGTAAATATAGGCGTAGTTAGTGATTTTGGTTACAGTACTTTTGGAAGCTATAATATTATACTTGCAATTGACAATGATGAAGAGACAAGAAATGTAAGCATAGCACAAGGTATACATCCCCTTTCTGCAACGCCTATTCCACCAGAATTATTTACCCCAAGGGTCACAAAAGTTTCAGGTGGAAAAGCTTGGTCACGCTCCAGCCAAGTAACACTTGGTGTCCTTGATGTCACAAACCCAAATAATTTGCCTGCACTTGAATCAATTCTCACTGGGCTTGTTAATTCAAGTGATGATTTTGATGTAAGCAATGGAAAATTTTACGTTGGAAAGCAAGACCGGCTAAAAATTTATACTGCCAATCCCTCAAATCCTGTTCTTCAATCAGAAGTCACAGCCCAACAATTAGGAGTTGGTTCAATAGTAAACATTGAGGTTGTCGGGAACTGGGTTTATGTTGCAACTGCTGTGCCAAACAAAATAATTGCAGTTGACGCAACTAGTGCAACCAACCCAATAATAAGAAACTCTGTCACTAGTTCACTTGCTATTATCCATTTGGATGCTGCAAGCAATGATGCATTGGCATTTGGGACAAGTTATGCTGGGTCCCCCGTAGTGATTATTGACATTAGAGACAAAGCAAACCCAAGTTTGGTTGGACAAACAAGCAACACTTTAATTTTTAACAGGGATAATGGAGCTGCCAATGAAAACAAAGTCGGTGGAATTATTTTTGAGGCAACAGGAAATAGAAAAGTGTATTATTTTGATATTATAGTGCCAAGCAATGCACAAAATCCAATTACAATTGGCCAAGTAAACATTAGGGATATTCCAGGGTACCAAGATACAATAAATTACCAAGTCATTGGAATTGAAAAGGAAAGGTTTTATTTGAAACGAGAAGTATTATCAGACATCAAGCTCATCAAATTTAGTGTTCTTGACCCAAATGATTTTTATGTTTATGAAGTAGCTGATGTTTCAAGCACAAATTTGTGGCTTGTAGACAATGATGGATCTGTTGGCCCGCAGGAGCCGTTTATTTTAGGTTCAAAAAACACTTTTGGTTTTAATTCTTATTCTAAGTAATTTCCAAAGCAAAATAAAAAATAAAACTAGTTATTGGAAAATAATAAAAGCAGGGCGAAAAAGAATAAGTCCGCCAAAAAAAAGATATTTTTAGGAAAGACAGGAGAACGCAGTTCCACTGCTTTCCTTAAGACTTGAAAGTAAGCAAGTCAACACGGGAGTCTAAATGTTCTACGGAGCCCTTGGTGAGCTCGCGAGGCGTTTGGCTTTTCAGCCAAACTTAATCAAGTTTGATTAAGTTTTATCGCAAGATAGAACTCGCACGTGAACGGAGCGAACCGTTCATCCGAACAATGAACCTAGGCCTGCTGCTGCTTCTTCTTCTGTCTTTTTCTCTTCTTTTGGCTCTTTCTTGGAAGCACTTGCT
>CAYIJY010000003.1:0-20550 GCA_964363785.1 uncultured archaeon | reverse complement strand
CCTTGGCCTAAACCAATTGTAATTGTGGTTTTTCCTTCCCCGCTTGAAGTTGGAGTCATTGCTGTAACTAAAACTAGTTTCCCATTTTTTTTGTTTTTTAATTTATCAAAAACACTAAGTGAAACTTTTGCTTTATGCTCACCAAAAAGCTCAAGGTCTTTTTCCTTTAAGCCAAGCTTTTTTGCAACTTGCTTGATTGGCTTTGGTTTTGCAGTTTGCGCAATCACTAAAGAAGACTTCATAAAACGTCTAAAAAGAAATGCAAAACAAGTATTTAAACTTGGCTTTTTTACTTGTCTTTAATCAAATTCATTTTTGACAACTGAGTAGTCAAGTGAACAGTAACAGGGCTTTTGTTTGTCACAAGCACAGTATTACCCTTGATTAATTCTCTTCTTGCACCTTCAAGTGTCTCTGCGTTTACCTGTGAATAAGACATTCCAATTTCTTCTGGCGAATGAGAATCAGAATTTGCAGTTTGGGGTAACTTAAACTGCTTTGCAAGTTCGACTGCTTTTTTGTTATGCGAATCCAAGACAGTGCGTGAATTAAAAACTTCAAGCAAATCAATTCTTTTTACATAATCTTTTACGTTCTTAAAATCATGCCTAAAAATATCAAAAGGATGAACAACCATAGACAAACCAGCCTGAGAGTGAATTTTATCAAAAACCTCACCAGCCAAAGCTGGACGAATTAATTCATTCAAAAACAAGCCAACTATTTCACCCACACACTTGCCGTTATCCATGACCTTAACTTCTTCCCCATAAATAACATTAACTCCCATTTCTTTTGAAAGCTTTTTAAAAACAGGCCAAGAAGCAATGGAATTATGCTCCGTAATGGCCAAAGTAAGGCCTTTTTCCTTTGCTATTTTAAGGGCAGTCTGTGGCAAAGTAATGGAATCTGCAGAAAAATTGGAATGAACGTGCATATCAAGCTTCAAAACAAAAAACACCCGATTTTTAATATTACTACTCAAAAACTATTTCATAAACAAGTATTAAAGAGTTGGTGAAAATCAAAAAAATCATTATTTTGGCATTAATCCTTTTTTCAAGCATAGCTTATGCACAAACCACTGACTTAGCCATAATCAAAATAAACGTAGACCAAAGCGGCAATTCTTCAGTACAGCATTTACTGGTTGTTGACTCACAAGAGCCAACTGCACTTGAATTCGCGGTATTTGATGACAAAAACCTTCGGGTTTATGACTCATCAGCAGAACTTGAATACACAATTGAAAACGGAAAAATAAAAGTCATGCAAAGAGAATTTGTGCAAAACTATAGTTTGACAATAGAATACACTTCAAACAAATTCACTTCAAAACAGGGCGAAAACTGGTTTTTTGATTTAAACATTTCAAGCCTACAGGCACAAAATATTCAGGTTGACTTGAGTTTGCCAGAAAATGCGCGACTTTTGTCAAACAACCCAAATGCAATCGTGTTTTTTGAAAACCAAAAACTAAACCTAAACTGGGAACTTTCACAAAACCAAGCAACACAACTTTCTGCAAGCTATTCTTTGGATAACACTCAAGGCACGCCAAATTACAGTTACCTTATTTTTGTAATTGCAAGCCTGATAGTGATTGCAGTTGTCACTTATTTTTTGTTCGTAAAAAAACCAAGAAAAATTGAACACGAAAAAACAGTCCAAGTACAAGAAAGCCAAAAAACTGAGGAAAAAAATGGGTTTAGCGAAAAACAAAAAGACACCCTAAAGCTTTTGACTGAAAACGAGTCACGCGTAATGCTTGAACTTTCCAAAGAAGACAGCATTACACAGCGGGCACTGCTTGTCCGTACTGGCCTGCCAAAAAGCACTCTTTCAAGAACCATAAAAAAACTTGAGTTAAAGGGCTTAGTAAAGTCACTTGAAATAGGAAACACAAACAGAATAGAGCTAACTGAGGAGTTTAAGGCAAAAAAGAACGAATAAAAGTGGTTCCACCTTGTTCCACTTAAGGTATTTAAAGCATCCCAAAACAAGAGTATTATAACAAAAAAAGAGATGAGATGAAAAAATGAAAAACACAATTTTAATGGTTCTTTTGGCAATCGGCTTACTGGCAACACCAATAACCGCATATACAGACGAAACACAAGATAGCGAATTCTCAATTTATGATTACTTTCAAATAGGGCCTACACTTGTTTCCTCAAAAGCACAATATGTAACCACTGCACAGGACAATGGTTTTCAGTTTGAAAAAAGCTTTACAGCCCCCCAAACAGCTTCAGCCCCAAGCGCCGCTGGAACAATTGAAACAATGACTCAAAACACTGCACTTGATGGAGGGTTAGTCAATACAAGAATAATGGTAAAAAACAATAAAACAATCAAAGACCGCGCAGAAAACCTTACAAGTGTTGTTGGCAACGCAAGAAGCATTAGCTCAATTTCAATTACACCAAGAACAGGAAAAATTGTCACAGAAGTTGAAAACACAATCGGCGGGCAATCAATACAGGAAATACCAAGCGAATTATCACCAAAAATAATTTATGACTCAATCGAAATCATAAACAATGAGACAGACTTGACAATCAAGGAAGGCCAAATAGAAGTCAATACAACCCAAAAAGTAGTAATTAATTCTGACGGAATTTACGTTGACACAGACAATACAAGAAAAAAAATAACAGTCTTTCCAAGACAGGCAAGAGAAATTGCAATTGAAAAAACCAGAATGCAGCCAACCAAAATAAGCCTAGAAACAAGAGGCGACACAGTTGAATACGCTTTTGTTGTAAAAGAAACAGGAAAAATATTTGCAATTATTCCAACAGAATTTGAAGTCAAAGTATTTGTTGATGCACAAACAGGCATTACAAAAACAGAAAAACCATTTTGGAGCATTTTTGTCTTAAAATAATTATTTACCTGTTTTTGTAAAAATAAATAAGATTGATAATAATTGCTGCCAAAATAACCATGACAAGATCAATCATTGTGTCAAACAAACTTGATTGTAACCCCAAATTAAATAAAAGATCAAGAGTAAATTCTGTTACTTCCCAAAATCCACCAACACCCACAGTGAAAACCACATTAACAAAATAGGCTTGTTGTTTTAAAAAAGGCAAGAGAATTTTTATGCCAAATGCAGAAACCAACGCACCACCAATAAAGTGCGTTACAATGTCATACCCTTCAAACACCATATAAAATCCAAGTGCATTTCCAATTATTTCAAGGGAGAATGCGATAATTAACAAGAAAACCAATTCTTTTGAGAAAAATTTCGCCATTTGTCAAACACCGCCACAACTCGTATTAAAAAGAACTTCACACATATAAAATTGTATGGCAACAAGCTATGTTTTTCTCGGACCAATTTTGACAGTAATTCTTTTACTTATTGTTTTAATTATCTTAATTAAATTTGGCAAAAGTCTTGCTTCTTTGGCAGTAAACAGTGCAATTGGCTTGGTTATCTTGATTTTGCTAAATTTTTTACCCGTAATTAATATCAGCATTAACATTTGGAGTGTTTTAATTGTAGCACTTGCCGGAGTCCCAGGAATAATAATTTTGATTATACTTGACTTACTTGGAATTGCATTCTAAAAAGTTTTTTTATGCAAGCACAAAACCTAATTGGCGGAGCATTAATTGCAATCGGAATAATAGTGGCAAGTGGATTACTTGGACAAAGTGATTTGATTGGCATAGTAATACTTTTTATTGGGCTTTTTTTCATTTACTGGAAAAAAGAAAACAATTCATCCACCAAAACAAATTCAATAGCAGATAGTTTTGAGGAAGTTAAGGAGAGGGAAGATATGAGGAAAAAAATTCATACAAAAAAAACAACAAAAACAGAAGAAACAGAAGAAGGAGAAAAGAGCAATCCAATAGTAAAGAGAAAAACTGAAATAACAGAAGAAAGCGAAGAAGATGAAACAAACGAGTGAAAAAATCAGCTGTTTAACAAAAATTCCTGCAAAAGTTTAGTATAAAAGAAAAATTTCAATAACAACAAATTTAATTGTTAAAGTTAATATATTATGGATGAGTTCGCAGGCTTTCCCAATAGTTGAAGTAAAAAGTATCTCTAAATTTTACTCAAAAAAACCAGTGCTTATTGACGTTTCACTTAAACTGCAAAAAGGCGAAATATTTGGTTTACTTGGACCAAACGGAGCAGGAAAAAGCACCCTAATGAAAATATTAATGGGAATAGAAAAAGCTGACAATGGAAATACACTTTTTTTTGGAAAAAAATTTGACTGGAGCATCAAGCAAAAAATAGGAATTGTTCCACAGGAAGACTTTTTGTACAAACAATTTACTGTTCAGGAAAACCTTTATTTTTTTGGCCTGTTAAACAATGTGGTCGGACCAAAACTAAAAAAACGAGTAAATTTTTTACTTAAATGGCTAAATATTGAATACTACAAGAACGTAAAAATTGAATACTTAAGCGGCGGTTACAGAAAACTCCTAAACATTGCATGCTCAATAGTTCATGACCCTGAAATAATTTTTATGGACGAACCCACAGTTGCACTTGACCCAATAATCAGGTCAAACATCTGGCAAAAAATAAGTGAAATGAAAGACCAAAAAAAAACTATCTGCCTAACAACACATTATCTGGATGAAGCAGGAGCATTGTGCGACAGAATAGCTATTTTATTCAAAGGAAAAGTACTTGTTGAAGATACAACAGAAAACCTGATTGAAAGATATGGTTCGAATGAAATAATTAAATTCCATTTGGAGCAAACCACGCAAGACACACTTGACCAGCTAAAAAGCAATTTCCCTGATTACTCAATTGAAATTAACCAAGAAGAAATCACAATCATTGTGCCAAGAAAAAATTCACTTGAGGCGCTTGGAAAAATAAGTGATTTTTTGTTCAAAAAAAACTGGAAAGTAACTTCCTCAACAATCAAAGAACCAGGCATTGATGAAGTTTTCCTTTCACTTACAAGGGCTGAAGAAAAATGACAAACTCGATAAAAGACACATTGACAAAAGGAGCAGCTTATTTGGCTGCGCTTATTTTGGAAGTTCTAAAAATACCGATTTTTGCAGCCAAGGAAATCAATATCATTAAGTCACAAAAATTTTCTTATTTTTTGGTTTTTTTATACCCGATACTTGCAATAGTGTCAATTTCACTTGTAATTTCAGGCACAACAAGCCTTGATGTTTCAGTGGAAAGCAGCCCGCATTCAAAACTTTCAATTGGCGTTTATTCACTGGAAGGCTTCGGCACACAGGAAATAAAAAAAGAATTAGAGGCATTTGACTACCTGACAATAACCGAATTTTCAGACAAGCAAGCACTCATGAATGCATTAACAGCCTCAAAAATAAGCCTTGGAATAGAAATCATTCCGCCAAAAGACCAGTACTCTGAAATAAACACTAATTTTTTTTATGACAACTCAAACTTTGTTGCAGCAAGCACAATTGTCGGCCAAGTAAAAACTGCAGTGCAAAACATTGGCTTAAAAAAATCAGGCCAAACATTAAGCCTCTTATTATCTGACTTGAACTCAATCGAATACACACTTAATTCACAATTAGAAAAAACAAACGACCTTTTGTTCGAACTGACAAATGGCGACAAAGACATTGAAAACCTCCAGCAAAGACTTGAAGAATTAAAGCTTGATGCAATCAAAAGCAAACTCGAACAATTTGATATATATTATACTGAAGGCAAAACAGACATTGCACTGACTCTTGCAGACACAAACACAATTAAAGAAAAAATACAAGTGCACAAAAGTACAGTCCAGAGCCTTCGTGCACAAATCCAATCTGTAAGGGAGCCGCTTGATGGAACACTCTTGATTTTGGACAGTGCAATCACTGAGCTCCAGAATGCAGGCGGACAAAGCACTGCTGCACAGCTTGAAGGAGTAAGAACAATAATCAATGAGCAGGTCTCGCAATTAGATGAAATTGAAATGCAGTTGCAGCAGGCTGAATCTGATCTTAACTTTACACAGGAAAAAATATCAAGTGCAGAATCAAAACTCATTCTTGCAGATTCACGGCTTGACATTGCGCAGTCAAGCATTAATGAAATTGACCAGAATATAACCCAGATGGAAGTCCTTATTGCAAGTGCACAGGACGTAATAAAAAAGACCCAGGAAACAAAAAACAAGGTAAAAGGAGACCTTCAAAATGCACAAAGATTAATGCAGGGGCTAATCAGGCAGCTTGGAGAGCTAAGAAACTATTCCCCCGAATACCTGTCAAACCCAATCAGGGTACAAATAGAGCCAATTTATGATTTTTCAAAAGTCACTGCATTACTGCCATTCACAATTGCACTTGTACTGCTTTTGAACTGCTTATTGCTTGCATCAACAAGCATGATTAACGAACAAAACTGGGGCATATTATTTAGGCTTCAAAGTTCACCTACCACATTGTTTTCTTGGCTTGCAGGAAAAATATCAGGCCAGACACTGGTCGCATTATTTGAATCAATAATCATATTTGTTGTAGGCATATTATTTTTTGCAGTGCCGCTTCCAGCACAAATAATACAAGTCGCACTTGCAATCATATTGATTTCAATCACGTTTATTTCAATTGGAATTTTTATAACAAACTTCATGAAAACAGCTTCAAACAGCATTTTCACTGCATTATTGTTTATAGTTCCAATGCTGTTTCTTTCAGGAATAATTGTACCAATAGAATTCATGCCTGATTTTTTGGCCACAATAGCAAGAGTATTGCCGTTGACAGCCTCAATTGAATTACTGCAGGCAACTTATTTACGCCAGCAACAAATCGTAAACCTGCTTACAACAATGCTCCCACTAATCATTGTTTCAATTTTTTGCCTTGCATTCACTTATTTTTATATGCACCAAAAAAAATGAACAAAAGCGCGTGGATTGATAAATAATTCGTTTTATTTTTAATTGAATGAACGCAGTCAGAATAATTAACGCTTCAAAAAAATTCAGGCAAAAAGACAAAATAATTCAGGCGCTTGACAATGTTTCCCTTGAAATAAAAAAAGGCGAAATATTTGGTTTACTTGGGCCAAACGGAGCAGGAAAAACAACCCTGATTTCTTCAATCTGCGGACTAATTGAATTAGACAAAGGCGAAGCACTTGTATTTGAAAAAAACACGAAAAAACAAAGAAACGAAGTCATCAAAGACATTAACCTAATTACTGGCTTTGCAGGACTCTTACAAGGCCTCACTGTTGAAGAATTACTCAGGTATTACGCTTACCTTTACGCAATCAAAAACAAGCAGCACGCAATTGAAAAAGCATTAAAAGATTCTGGATTAACTGAAAAAAGAAAACAATTGGCTTTTACTCTTTCATCAGGATATAAACAGCGTTTTTACATTGCAAAAGCACTCTTGACATCACCAAAATTATTGTTAATGGATGAACCAACAGTTGGCCTTGATGTTGAAATGGCAATGAAAATAAGAAAAACGATTTTAGAACTAAAAAGCAAAGGAATCACAATTCTTCTTACAACACATTACATGCTTGAAGCAGAACACCTTTGCGACAGAATAGCACTTATAAACGAAGGAAAAATAGTGGCACAAGGAACAGTGCAGGAACTAAAGAATTTAGCCGGAAAACCAAACGCATCACTTGAAGATACTTTCCTAAAATTAACCAAAAAAGCCTTGGAGGAAAAAGAAGATGAATAGTACATTTGAACGCGCATACAGCCAAGCATACAAGAACTTTAAACTCTTATTCAAAAGCCCATTTAGGTGGTTTGATGTAACACTTTGGCCACTCATCCTGCTTTTTTCAATAACATTATTTGTATCATTCCTTGACAGTGACCCAAAAATAATCATAATGGTAGTGCTTGGCATAATGGGCTGGAGAGCAGTTTATCACGCAACAATGGAAATAGCCTCAAACTTTATGGAAGAACACTGGTCAAACTCACTAACACATTTGTTCATTACACCCATAAGGACGCTTGAATTAGTCATTGGCGGAGTGGTTTCGGGCGTGTTTAAGTTTTTCATTGTCTTTGTAATGTATTACATTATTGCTTCAATTTTGTACGGGTTTTACATCCCTGATCCAATTACATTTGCAATTGCAGTGTTTTTTCTTTTTGTATTTGGAATTTCACTTGGAATGATAACACTTGCATTGTTGTTTTTGTTTTCCCAAGAAGCATTTTCACTTTCATTCACAGTAGCTGATGTATTTGTCTTAATCTCAGGAGCATATTACCCAATAACAGTGTTACCGCCAATTGTTCAGTCAATTTCAAGTCTCTTGCCAAGCACCCATGCATTTAACATGATAAAATCAACGGTTGGTTATTCCACTTATGACTTTGGTGCATTAGTCAGCCTTACAATAATCTGGTTTGTTGCAACTTACCTGTTTTTGGAGTATTCATTTAAGCGCGCAAAAAAATCAGGAAAACTAGTCAGAGTAGCATAAGCTACAAATATTTATTTACTTCAAAATCATTCATATTTCATGGGTTCACCCAGAAGAATAATTGGACAAATAAAAAGCAAATTAATTCCAACAAGACAAGAACCACTTTCGCTTAGTGAAATAGCACAATTAAGGTCTTGGCAAAAAGGAAAAGCACAAAAGCCTAAGTTCAATTTACGTGAACTTACCCCTGAAGAACGACTAACTAGAGTTGTTGCAAAACGAGGCAAAAGACACGGAACTAAAATTAAATTAAAACAATTAAAATTAATTTCAGGAAACAAAAATGAGCAGAAAATACTTAGAGAGACATATGAAGAAATTAAAAAAGCACAAAGCAAATCTTTTACAAAATCAAAGACTAAATTCCTCCATGCAAAAATCAGACTTTTAAAAAGATGCATTTTGTTTAGACAAATAACAGGAAAAAAACCGACAGTATTTCATGTATTAGCAGTAACTGCCTTAAAGCATGGATTAAATTCAATTGAACTTAAAAAAGAAATAAGCACATTAAGGACTATCTGGTCACAAACTAGAGATCATGTTTTGTGGGAAGGCACTCCAACAAATTTGGATTTGACGTTTAGAACTAACCCAAGTTTATTTTATGACATTGAATCTGTTTTGTTTAAAGATAAACATTTAAGCAATAAACAAATTGCTGAAAAATTAAGTTTAACTTGGAATTTAGAAACTCAAAATAAGATTAATGTTTCAATGCAGTTGCTGGAAACATGCAGGCTTATACGAAAACTTCCTTTTACTGCAGAAAGTGGAAGAGCGATTGGAGTTTGGGTGCATACCGCACATAAAAACCCAAAAATAAATTATGCAAACCCAGGAATATATCTTTTAAATAAGTTACACAGTTCTGCGAAAGATTTTTTGAATGCGTCAGAATTATATAAACAAACAAGTGGATTTGGAGATGTATGGGGAAATCCTAACGCTCGTTTTGACAGAAGAAGTATTTTTGATGTTTTAGAAATACTTAAAGCCAACAAAATTGTCACTACTAAAAAAACTCATTCGTCTGATGGTGGAATTAAAATAAAAATAACCGAATATGGAAAAACACTTATGGATGCCTATAAAAGAAATAAAATGTTACCAGAAAAATTAAGAAAAATTTTGGTTGACGCTTAATTTATTCAATCAAGTCTGCGGTTTGCACTTCAAATCCAAATTCTTTGATTTGCCCAGGATTAATTTCAAGCAAGTGAAACTTGTCACCAGCACCTGCATAAACTTTTTTTATTTTTAATGCACTTTCGGATAAAAATGTTTTTACCCCATAAACAGAAACAGGAGGAATAAACTCAGCCGCATAACCAGTTATTTCAAGTGACTCTACTTGGCTTGCCTCACGCAACTTATCAAGCCCGCTTGCTTTTTGGAGTTTATCAATGCTTAAAACTGCATCAGCTTCAAAGATTGCAATGACTGGCTCAAAGGTTTTTTCTTCCACAAAAAGAAATGTATTAACCAAGAGTTTTCTGGAAATATTCATTGATTTTCCAAGGTTAATTACACTGCTTTGCTCTTTTTCATTGTTAATGAGCTTAGCGTCAACCTTGTTTACCAAAATAAATTCTTCAATCATACAAGAAAAGTTAAGGAAAAAAATTAAAATTACAAAGCATTGGCTTCTTTCTTTAAAGCCTCTGCCTTGTCAGTCTTTTCCCAAGTAAAATCAGGATCATTCCTTCCAAAGTGGCCATAAGCCGCGGTTTTCCTAAAAATTGGCCTCTTTAAATCCAATTCTTTAATGATTTGCGCAGGCTTTAATGGAAAGTGCTTTCTTACAAGCTCAACAAGCTTTTCTTCAGGAACTTTGTTTGTGCCAAAGCAATTCACTAAAATAGAAATTGGTTCAGCAACACCAATTGCATAAGACAATTGAATCTCACACTTTTCAGCTAACCCTGAAGCAACAATGTTTTTTGCAATGTAACGCGCAAGATAAGCTGCACTTCTATCAACCTTGCTTGGGTCTTTACCGGAAAAAGCACCGCCTCCATGAGAGCCAACTCCACCATAACTGTCAACAATAATTTTTCTGCCAGTCAAGCCAGAATCAGCAACAGGGCCGCCAACAACAAATCTTCCGGTTGGATTAATGAAGTACCTTGTCTTATCGTCAAGCCACTTGCCGCAAACCGGCTTGACTACTTTTTCAATTACTTCGGACCTAATTGTTTCCTGCTCCACATCAGGAGAATGCTGTGTTGAAACAACAACCGCATCAACCCTTGCAGGCTTGCCGTCTCGGTATTCAACAGTCACTTGACTTTTGCCATCAGGCCTAAGCCACAAAATAGACTTATTTTTTCTTACTTCTGCAAGTTTTTTTGTCAATTTATGTGCAAGTGTAATTGGAAGAGGCATTAACTCAGGAGTCTCATTTGATGCATAACCAAACATCATGCCCTGGTCACCTGCACCCTGTTCTTTTTCTACTTTTTCATCAACACCCAAAGCAATGTCGCCTGATTGTTCTGACAAAGAAATCAGCACACTGCATGCATCGGCATCAAAGCCATAAGAAGGATTATCATAACCAATTTCCCTGATTGTACGCCTTACAACTGCCTGAATATCAACGTATGTTTTTGTAGTTACTTCACCAAAAACCAAAATCAAGCCAGTCTTTGTTGCAGTCTCAACTGCAACACGGGAATTTGGATCGCCTTTAAGCATTTCATCCAAAATAGAATCACTAACTTGGTCACACAACTTGTCCGGGTGCCCTTCAGTTACGGATTCAGAAGTAAAAAAATAAGTTCCATTTTTCATAAAAACAATCACTCCTATAAGGTATAAATAAATCCAGCCGAGCTCTTTAATAATATTTTCTGCAAAAAATATTCTTATCAGAATAAGTGTTTTTTATGCTTCCGGACCTAAGTGAGATAAAACAAAAACGAAAACAACTTGGCTTAAGCCAAAATGAGCTTGCACAAAAAACAAGCATTTCACAATCCACAATAGCCAAAATAGAGGCACAGTCACTTTCTCCTTCTTATGAGAATGCAAAAAAATTGTTTGATTTTTTTGAAAGCATAAAAGAACAGTCAAGCCTAAAGGCTGGCGAAATGATGACACATAAAGTAATTACAGTGCCTTTTGACACTACTGTCAAGGATGCCATTGTGACTATGAAAAAAAACAATATTTCACAAATGCCAATCCTTGAAAATCATGCTATTATAGGAATGGTTTCAGAAAAACTAATTGTCGATAAAATGCAAAAAGAAAAAAACCTTGAAGAATTTACGCAAAAAAAAGTACATGAAATAATGGACGAAAGCCCGCCACAAATAACAGAGCAAACCAAAGCCAATGCAGTTTCTGCACTTCTTGAAAATAACCCTGCAGTTTTAGTAATCAAAAAAGGAAAAATAGACGGCATAATATCCCGAAGTGACCTGCTTAATTCACTTATAAAACCACAAAAAAAAGCGCCTTATGCCATCTAAAGCCTTTACTTTCCTCTACTTTTATTTCATTATTATATCCATTATATATATAGAAAAAGCACTTTTACAGCCCAAAACGATATTTTTAAATACTCATTATGGCAGAATTAGGTATATAATAACTTTTTAACTCGAGGGGGTAAATTTGAGGTTTTATTTTTTTGCTTTAATCGGACTTTTATTGCTTTCAACTACAGCTTTAGCTGTACAAGTAGATATTGTAGCCAAAGTAGTTAGAGACGCAGATGGCTCCCCAATACAGGGCGCAAACGTAACCTACGCCACAAACACATCTAATTTTGCAGGCGGAACAACCAACTCACAAGGAATAGCCTTTTACCACGTATTTTTGGAAGAAGGAACACAAGTTGATATTACTGCCTCACACCAAGATTACGAAAGCCACACTTTTAGCTTTAATGTCCCATCAATAGGCCCATTTACACAAGAAATAAGGCTTGAAGACGAAGACAATTCTGATAATGATAATGATAACGGAAATAATGACGAGCCAAGAATAAACAACTTGCCAGACCAGTTTATTGACGAAGACGATGGATTCCAAAACAACCTAATTGACCTTTGGGATTACACAAACGACAACGAAGACTCAGACTCAGAACTATCATTTAGCATTAACGAATCAAACCCAGGCTTAATTAATTGTTTTATTGACGCAGACAGATATATTGACTGTTATGGACCTGACGAAGACGAAACAGGCTCCACAAGAATAACAGTAACAGTACAAGACTCAGACGATGAAACAGACTCAGACATATTCACTGTGTACGTTGGAGAAGACGAAGATGACAATGACAACGACAATGGCTTTTGCAGCGAAATAAACATTGACACTGACAACATTACAATTCAGGAAAACAGGACTACAGTTGTAAGAATAAACGTTGACAACGACAGTTCAAGAGACTTTGAAATTGAACAAGTCACAGTAATTGAATCAAGCCCACATTTCTCTGTATTCCCACTTGATGACGACTTCACAATAGACGAAGGTGAATCAGAAGACATTAGGCTTGAATTTATTGCAAGAAACATTTCTGACGACGAAGACGAAAGCATCAGATTAAGTATTGTCGGTGAATTCTCAAACGGCCACGATTGCGACCTAGGCGAAATAGAAGAAGAAATAGATGTAAGTGTAAACAACAATTCATTTGACAACCAAGTAAACATAAGCATTATTCCACAAACAATTGAACTTGAAAGAGGACAAACAAAAACAGTAAATTTGCTTGTTGAAAACGAGTTTTCCTCAAGAAAATGCTTTGAATTAGACACAACAGATTCACAAAACGGAATAACAGTTCAAATTGCAGACAATGATTTTTGCATTGACTCAAGAGACGAAAAAGAAACACAAATAATTGTAAGTGCATTGTCAAACGCACAAGCACAAACCCATTCAGTACAGCTTGAAGCAGAATACAATAACGGAACAAAATTCACATCCTTTAACGTAAAAGTAACCCAGCCAGAACAAGCACAGGCAAGAGAACTAAAAATCACTGGCTTTGAACAAATAGTGTTTTTGCAGGAAAACCAGACAAAAGCAGTCCAGTTAACAATTACAAATGACACAGAGACAGACTTTACAAACATTTCAATAGGCGCAAGAAACCTTCCAAATGGAGTTTTCTTTGAACCAATTTACATTGCAAAACTAGAAGCAGGGCAGGTAACAACAGCCTCAACAAATATGCAGACAACAACCCCGCAAAGCGGCACATTCACAGCCACACTTGAACTTGATTCAAGCCAAGGCAAAACAACAAAACAATTCACAATAAAGACACCACAGGAACAAGAAAACACAGATGACGGACCAACCGGATTTGCAGGACTTGTTACAAGTGCAGGAACCGCAATATTACTACTCCTTATACTAGTTGCATTGATTTTCATAATTGTAAAGATTTTTAGAAAAAAATAAAAATTACCAAATTAAACAGGCAAAAAATATGAAGCAACTTGTGTATACTGTAGCTTTGCTAATGATTGCATTTTCACTTAATGCACACGCATTTGTGAATAATTTTCCTGATGAAATACTAATCAAAAACACGCAAACACAGCTAAGTTTTAGCGTTACAAACACAGAAAACATTGCAAGAAAGCTTTCAATTGAAATTTCAGCACCGACTGAATTTGAGTACTTAGAAAAACCTGCAACAATTTTAGCCGGCCAAACAAAACAAGTGAAAATAGTTTTTTACCCAAAAGACAACCTAAACGAATCAGTGTTTAATGCAAAAGCAACAATAAAGCTTGGAATAAATAATGCACAAAAAAATTTTACAATAAGTTTTTTGAAAGAAAACTCCTGCCCAGCAGAAATAGACACTACAGTAACAAAAGGCAGACAAAATAATGAATTCACTATTTTTTCAGAAGTAAAAAACCAAAGCAACTCAGATGTTTCATTTAACCTACAGACAATTTCCGGACTCCCGACTGACTGGAGTTTTAGCACTGAAAATACAGTTTTACTTGCCCCACTTGAAACAAGAGTAATACAAACAAAAATAAATGCACAAAGCAGCTTTGAAGGCAATGCAGAACTTATTTTTGAATGCGAAAACTTTGTGAAAAAAATACAAATTTACATTAAGCACGAAAACAATTCTCCCACAGGATTATTTTCACTTGGATTTTTGCAATGGGAAGACAATGGCGGGGTAATGCTTTTTAATGCATTTTTAGTTGCAATTGCAGCCGTACTTTTACTCATGTTCATTTCAAGGCTTGTAAGAATACTTGCAGAAAAAAACCAGATTCAGCCAGCTTTCACAATGACAAATACCCAAGAAAAAGAACCAAAGCAGCCTAAAGAAGAAATTAGAATATACCAAAAAGCAGACCCAAAACTTGAAAACATAAAAAAGCTTGTAACACAAAAAAAAGCAAAGGGAAAAAAATGAGCATCAAACAAACAGCATTCGCAGTTTTTTTTGTAATGTTTTTTTCATTAGCAAACGCATCAACTAACTTGGACCTAGAAACACATAATGCAAGCATCCAAAAGGGTCTTGAGGCAAGCGTACAATTATACGTTCAAAATGACAGTGGTTCTGAAAGCCAAATAACGCTTTTTGCAACTTCAAACAACCAAAACCTGCTTATTAGCCTTTCAAGGGACAATTTTTTGTTAAATGAAAACGAAACAACCTCTGTTTCACTTACACTAAAACCAGCAAATGAAATCCCAAGCGGGACCTATACTGTGCTTGTAAAACTTGTTTCTGACCAAAACATTGTTGAAAAAATAATTACAGTAAACGTATTTTCAACAAATGAATTTGACTTTTCATTTGAAAATAACCAAAACGCATGCATTGAGAACAATAACCTGCAAGCAAACGTTACAATTACCAATTACGGGCAAACACAGGGGTTTTTGGCTTACAGTGACTCTGAAGAATTCACACCAACAATAGCTCCAGCCCAAACAACAATTTCTGGTGGCGCCTCAAAAACAGTAAAATTAACCATACCAATAAACCAGACTCACTCACAAGGGCCACATTATGTTCCAGTAATAGTCAAAAATACTTTTGGAAGCCTTGTTGAAAAAAAATTTGAATTTAATTTAAATGACTGCAAAAACAATTATTTTGACGCATACTTAAACGATTACAATCTGGACATCAAACAAGGGCAAGAAAAGCACGTTCAATTAACTGTAAAAAACCTGCTTGACAAAGAACAAAAAATATTTATCAGCACTGAATCAGAACTTGAAACAGACACTCCGCATGGAGAAATAATATTTTTGCCAAATGAACAAAAAAACCTTGAAATAACAATAAAGGCGCAGCATGACTTATCCGGCGGAGAAAAAACAATCAGTTTTTTTATATGGAATTTTGAACAATCAAAAGAACTCAAGCTTTTTGCAGACGTAAATGACAAAAGTTTTCTTGAAATAACTTTACTTAACAATGAAATCACATCAAGGATCTGCTCTGCAATTGATTTTGAGGTTTTTGAAATCAAGCTAAAGAACAATTCACTTACAGAAGATACTTTTACAGTTGATGCAGAAAATGATTATGACACAATTGGAATTGAATTCTCAGATGACGAAATCACTTTATCTTCAGGCGAAGAAAAAATAATCAGAGTAATTGTAAAGCCTGCATTTGATGCTCCGCTTGGAGAAAAAAAAATTATTTTGGAAATTCAAAGCGAAAACACAAATGACAAGTTTTTTGAACAACTTAATTTCACTGTAATTGCCCCATTTGAAGAATCATTTTCAAACGTACTGCAAATCACTAGCCACCCAATCGAAATGTTTGTATTTGAAAACCAGAAAAAAGAATTTAGCATATCAGTCAAGAACAATGGCGACCAACCCCTCTCAAACTTAGAGGTAAAAATATTTGGCGCGGATGAACAAATAAAATTTACACAGGGAAGAATAAATACACTTTTTGCAGGAGAAGAAAAGACTGTTTTAATTGAACTATCAACCAAAGAAAATGTTGTTCCAAGGAATTATACTTTTACAATTGAGGCAAAAACCGGGGCAATTAAAGGAACTTCAAATTTTAAGGCCAGCATAAGAAGCACAAAGGAAAGTAAAGACCAAAACCCAATAATAACTGGATTATTTGGACTTATTGATTTTGGCAAAAAAAACATTTTTTCACTAGCAATTATAATAATTGCGGCAGGCATAATAGTTATGTATTTACTGCAAAGTAGTAACAGCCAAAATACTGGTTTTTTGCAGAAAAATAATTCAGGCAAGGGGTGGGCAAATTGAATTTAAAAATAGTCCTTATAGGGCTAGTTCTTCTTACAGTTGCATATAACGCAAGGGCAATAACTATTGACGGCTCCTGCGATACCCAATCAGTCCAGTGTGACTTGCAAATAAATGACATAGAAGTATGCAACAATGAAGGATTCACACAAACAATTGTTCCATCAGTAAGCGGAGAGCAGGGTGAATGGATAAGAGTCCTTCCTGAAAGCTTTACACTTGAATCAAACGAATGCCAAACAGCAGAAGTTTATTCAATTGCACCATGTTACCAAGAACCAGGAAACTATAATGCACTAATTACTTTTAACGGCACAAACCCAGTGTCACTTGCATGTGAAATGGAATTACACCAAGGTCACTTCCTTGACGTTGAAATACACCCAAGCCAAAAAAATATCTCACAATGCGAAGAGACAACTTTTGAAATTACACTTACAAACAACACAATTGTACCAAACCAACAGCAGGAACTAGTCAATTTAAGCATTGAAGGACTAGAGCCTGAAATGTATTCACTTCAGACACAGCAAACAATAGTCACAAAAGGAAACGAAAGAACAGTTGACTTAAAAGTTCTTCCAGCATGCACACAAGAATTCGGAGACTACGAGTTTGAGGTCAAAGCACGCTTGTTTAATCCAAATTTTTATTCAACAGACAATGCAACATTAACCGTATTCCAAGGCCAGCAACTCAGCATTAATGAAGACACAGATGCAGGCAGCGGAACACAATCAGACCCGTTCATTGCATGCAGCGACAAAGAAACAATAATCCCTTTAAACGTTGAAAATACCGGTAAAAAAAATGACAGCCTAAAATTAACAATTGAAGGGCCAAATTTTGTAAAATTAAGCCAAAACACAATTGACATAGAAGAAGGCGATGAAAAAGAAGTCAACCTAATCATTGAAAAAAATGACCAGGAAAACAAACTAGAAGAAATCAAAATTACATTTGAGTCACAATTATACAATTTTTCAGAGACACGGACATTTTACGCAAAAATAGATGATTGTTATAATGCAATACTTGAATTTCCAAGCGGACAGGAAAACATTTGCACAGACAAAGAACAAGAACTTGAATTTACAATAAGAAATGACAAAAAGAACCCAATTGAATTATCAGTTGAAGTGGAAGGCATACCTGCAACAATAAACCAGCCAACAATGGGCCTTGCAAAGTTTGAGGAAAAAAAGTTTAAAATAAAAGTTAATGGAAAACAACTTGCAGAAGAAGGAACTGCACAGGAAAAACCAATTGCAGTTGAATTAATTTTTGACGCAAGCGCAAGCATGAATTTGCCAATTGGAAAACAAAAAAAGATTGATTCTGCAAAAAACGCAGTTTTGTCATTTACAAGATCAATAAGCCCAATAAACATTGGCTTAAGGGTGTTTGGACAAAATGAAGCATGCGAAAGCTCAGAACTAGTTGTTCCAATAAAAGAAAACAGTTTGGTTGAAATAGAAGAAAAAATAAAAAGCATAAAAACTGCAGGTCAAACTCCCCTTGCAAAAACACTGACTGAATCAATTAGTGACTTTGAAAACAAGTCAGGCGAAAAATACATTATACTTATAAGTGACGGAAAAGAGTCATGTAACGGAGACATTGAAAAAACTGCCCAAGAACTTTCTGACAAAAACATTAAGGTTTACGCAATAGGATTTGACATTGATGAGACAGGGAAAAAACAACTACAAAAAATAACCAGTGCCACAAATGGCCAGTACTTTGATGCACAAAACACAGAGGAATTATTCCAAACATTCCAAGAGATCACAAAAGAACTTGAAATAGAACTTTCAAAAGAAGTGCAAAAAACATTCACAGTAAAATTATCATCTGAAAACTTTTCAATCGAAAAAGACTATACAATAAACGCATCTGACTGCCATAACATAGCAGTGTTTGCACCTGACTTACTTGCATGCGAAAACATTGCAGGAAAGGAGCTAGCAACAGTAACAAATATTGGCACAAAAAGACAGGAAATAAATTTTGAAGTAATTCCAGAGTTTATAGAATTAACACCAAGCCAATTGACACTTGAATCAGGACAAACATCCTTAATTGAAATAAACTTTGAAACAAACGGCTCAGGCTCACAAAATGAGCTTGAAATAAGGGCAACCACGCCAAACACAAGCACAATTTCAACATCAAACATTACTTACTTGAGCCAAGCTGCTTGCCATGGCTTTGACATGATAATTCCTGCACAGGAATTTGTAGGAAGAATAGGCGAAGGCGAAAGAAGAAAAATATTATTTGTTAACCAAGGAAGGTCAGACATGGAGATTTCACTTAAGGGCGACCAACCATGGATTTATTTTGAACCAGAGCACATCATGTTAAAACAGGGCGAAATAGGCTTTGCAAACTTTTACATTACACCGCCATTTGACTTTACATTCCTTGAAAATGATGTGGCTGTGCAAATAACAGCAGAAAACGAATTCGGAATAAGTGTACAAAAAGAAGCAAAGCTGGTTGTAACCGGCCCGACATTTGGATTAGTTCCACAGGACATTGAAGTAAAAACAATAATTGCCTCAAGCGCCTCAGAAGAAGACCTTGACAAGGACATCGAAGTGAATTTTACACTTGAAAACGAAAGCGACAGAACAATAGAAGTACTGTCAATAGAAATACCTTCAACACAAACATCAGTCAGCATAGCACAAAACGTCCTAAAAATTGGCGAAAAAACAACTGTAAAAATACTTGCAGACGTTGGAGACAAATCAGGCAGCATTACTTTGCCATTAATTATTACAACTACAGACGGTTCAATTGTAAGAGAACTCAATTTTGAAAGAATTATTGAAGAACCTGATCAAAACCAAACAACCGACAATGCAGGTGAATCACAAACAGGATTCTCCTCACTAATCAACATACAGAATGCAGGAATTGCCATTGCATTGATTGTTGTTGTAATAATTCTTGCATTTGTAATTGCAAAACCAAGGCAAGAACAAAATGAACCACAAGAAAAACCAATGCAGGAAACATTTAACGAGATAACAAAACCAGTTGAAGAAAAAACAAAAAAAGAAAACAAAAAAAAACCCGTGAAAAAAACCAAGGCAAAAAAAAGAACTGAAAAAGCAACCCCTGAGCAAACAGACAATTAATTATTTTTTTGTAAAAAACCTTGCAACAAAATCATTCTCAAGCAAAAGAGCATTCTCGTTTTCAAACTCTTTTGAAGGCTGGTTTAAAAAAAGCAAAATACTTTTTTTGTCAAACAAAACAAAGCGCGCATCAGACTGCTTGAACTTTACTTTTACACCATTTTTTGACAGTTTTTCCAGATCGGTTGAGAAAACTTCCTTTTTTTTTGCAAGACTTTCCTTTGAAGTCGTAGAGAAAACAACCTCGTCTTTTGCGCCTGAAAGCTTTTGCAATATTTTTGAATGAATGTTTTTCCACCCAGAAATCAAAATAACTTCGCCAACTTCTTTCTTGTCTGAATTATTTATTGTTGACTGTTTTTCCAAAGACAATGCAAGTGCGGTTAATTCTCTTAAAGAGTCATCAAGGTTTTGGCGGTGAGTTGACTCAATTTTTTTTACAGCATGTGTTGGCAAGACCGCTGAATATGTGACAGGCTTTACCGGCATTTTTTCAACAAAGCCTTTTTTTTCAAGAGAAACCAAAACATCATACACTCTTGCGCGAGGAATAGAAGTGATTGAACTGACTTTGGATGCACTTGCAGAACCAGAACTCAAAAGAGACATGTACGCTTTTGATTCATATTCATTCAAACCAAGTTTTTTAGCAAGCTCAAAACCAGACGACATAACAAAACT
>CAYIJY010000002.1:0-20645 GCA_964363785.1 uncultured archaeon | reverse complement strand
CAATTAATACTAATCCATTATTTTGCCATTCACATATAATTTTGGAAATAGTGGCTTTTGGAATGTTTGTCAGTCTTGATAGATCGCTAACTGAAAAAGCTGATGGTCTGTCCAAAAGCTTTTCAAGGAGTAAAATCTTTGATTTGGAGCCTATTATGGAAAACACTAATTGCATAAAACTACCATAAGTATGTTCATTATTATGAACATATGTATATTTTAATGAACAATTTAAAAAACTTATATTTAGTGTATTTTTTTAGTTTCGCACCGGAAATGTGCTGTAAATTGATTTTTAAATCTAAAAACAGTTTGTTAAGTTAGGCAGTCCATTCAAAGATGATTTCTAGCCTTTATGGAGGAGATTTTGAATGGTAAAAACAGTTAGTATTAATATATTTCTTTTTGGAAAACCTGAATGGGAATTCGGAGAAAAATTTAACCCTAAATTATTAAGATCCAAAGGCGATGAACTAAAACAAAGACTGCACGAAATTGCTGATAATTTAGAAAAACTTTCCAAGAATGGATGGGATTACCAATTAACTTTGTACACGGTAATGCTTAGCAAGGGCATATCTAAATCACAAGCAAAAAAAGAACTAAATAAATTAGGAATACACGAAGAAATTCAAGAATGGGAGGATGAAGAGTAAGTAATAATTTATGGCCTCAGTTCGCCCATCTGTCGTCATTCCCTTTCGGGTCAGCGTCATCGTCAGTTCATCATTGGCCAAAAACATATTCACTTGCAAGTGTTTTTAATCATTAATAGTTTGTTTTTTTTCCAACACTAAAGCTTATTTATTTGTTTGTTTTTTATTTTTAGCATGAATCAAAGGTTTGCTTGGGTTATTTCAGGCTTGGTTGTTCTTTTTCTTTCGGTTTATTATTTTGTTGTGCTTGCAAGGCCAATTAGCCTTAATTTGGTGAATGCTGTTGTGGCTTTTTCCTCGACTTTTGTGATTGGGTTTTCTTTCCTTTTAGGGCCTCTTGCTCGATTAACAGGGTTTTTCCGGCCCTTGCTTTCCTTAAGAAAGCCTTTTGGCTTGATTGGCTTTGGCTTGGCTGCATTGCATGCCTTGCTTGTTGTTCCAGTCCAATTAGGCAATATGCGTGAAATTGGTTTGGGAGATGTTGCCTCCCTTGTGTTTGCGGGAATGGCGTTTATGGTTTTTACCTTGATGTCGCTAACTTCCACTCAAAATTGGATGGAAAAACTTGGTTATGAGAACTGGAAGAATCTTCAGCGCACTGGTTACCTGGCATTTGCATTTGTCCTTTTTCATATTGTCTTGCTTGAGCATGGCGTTTTTCTTTCAAGAACAACAGGGCAATTTGCAATAGCATTTATTTTGCTTTGTTTTTTTTTAAGGGCGTTGCTTTTGTTTCTTGCAAAACCAAACACAGAAAAAATAAACATTTAAAGTTTATTTATTGTTTTGGCTTGATTTTTACGAACCTTGGCAAAATAAGGAGTATAAGCAGGGCTATGCCTGCAATGAGTATGATTGCGTAAATGATTGTCTCAACTGGGTTTTTTGTAATCCAGTCAATTGCACTTGAACCTGCAAAAGTCTCCTGAGTGTACTCCTGTATCGGTTCTTCATGGGGTTCTTCTGTTTCATGTGCAAAATAAATTGGGGCAATTAGGCAAATGACCAAACCTAAAATTATTATTTTTTTCAAGAAAAACACTATTGTATTGTGTTTGTTGTTTTCTTTAATTGTTTTCTTTAATTGTCGTTAGCAGTTTTATTGCTGTATTTTTTCCACAAAAAATACATTGCTGTAATGTAAGCAATGTATGCAATTACTTCAACCAAGCTTGGGTTTCCATTGTATCCGAATAATCCTGTGGCAATGCTTCCAATTACCCCTTTTTCATGGAGCAGGGGAAAGCTTCCATCAGGGTTTAGTGGGGGGTTTATGTCCCAGATGTGTTCAATTACACTTGGTATTACTCCTGCTTCTTCAAATTCATGCACGCCATGTGCTAGCAGTCCTGCTGCAAATAAAATGAGCAGAATGCTTGTTGCATTAAATACTGTTTTTAGTTTTATTTTCAAGAAGTGCTTGAATAATCCGTAACCGATTCCTATTGCAACAATTATTCCTATTAGCGCCCCTGCAAGTGAAAAGCCAACGCCATCCTGCAAATTTAGTGCGCCCAAAAAAATTACTGTTTCAACGCCTTCCCTTAATGCTGAGACAAAAACTAATCCTGCTATTGCAAGCGCATTGTGCTTTTGGATTTTTTCCTTTACTTCGCCTTCAATTTTTTTTGTCAGGTGGCGTTGCTGCATCATCCACAGTATCATCCAGCTGATGAGGATGGTGCCAACAACCATAAGTATCCCTTCAAATAATTGCTCGTTTGCTCCTTCGAATCCGCCTAAAAGAGTGTTGAATGCAATGGCTGCAATAATGCTTCCAATTATTGCGGCAATTGTGCCGAAGTAAACGTGTTTATTATACTGGGTTTGGTTGGTCTTGTGTAAATAAGCAAGAATTATTCCGATAATTAGTGCTGCTTCAAGCGTTTCACGAAATGTAATTATTGTGCTTGGCAAGAATCCGGCTATATCTTCGAACATAAAAATTACCACAATGCCTGGTGATAGGCTTACCTAACATTAGGCGCACCAAAGTTTTTAAATGTATGTTGAATGTGCAAGATTATTTTTATTGATTGTCGAAATTTGTTGGAAAAAGTCTTCGCTTATTTAAATGTAAATATTATATGTCTTTTGTGTACTAATTTTAGCATGGTTGAAAGTTGTAGTGTTGTTTTGGAGAAAAGCACTGAGAATGAAGAAATGTATTTGAAGGCTGTTTGGCTGCTTGAAGAAAATGGAAAAAAGCCTGCTCATTCAGCAGAAGTTGCAAGAATGCTTAAAGTTTCTTTGCCGTCTGTTGTGGAAATGCTTGGAAAACTTCACAGAAAAAGTCTTGTAGTTTATGATGGGCGAAAGGGTGTTTCATTTAAGCCTAAGGGTGAAAAAGTTGCTGCAAAAATTGTTCGTAATTTGCGCTTGACTGAACTTTTGTTTAGGGATGTTTTGAAAATTGATTATAATAGTCCTGAGCCTTGTCGTTTTGAACATATAATCAGTGATGAGGTTGCACATGCAATGGCTAAAGTCTTAAACAACCCAAAAGAATGTCCGCACGGAAAACCTATTCCTAAAGTTTAACTTTTTTTCAATAAAAAGAATTTTATAAGCCAAATTTTGCTTTCCTCAAAAAAACTAATTTTATGCCGTTGGCGATCACTTTTTTTTATTAATTAATAGTTTCCTTATTTTTATGTATGTATTTGTCTTTGGAGTTAAAAAAACTTGAAAACCCAAAAAGGGCAAAGGTTATGCAGGGGTTTTTTAAGACGGGGAAAGGCGAGTATGGCGAGGGTGATGTTTTTCTTGGGGTTTCTGTCCCTCAAACTAGGTCTTTGGCAAAAAGATTTTCCAATTCTGGTTTTTCTGAATTAAAAAAATTGCTTTCATCAAAGATTCATGAAGAGCGTTTGCTTGCATTATTTGTTTTGGTTGAGAAATTCAAAAAAGGCAGTGAAGCTGAAAAAAAGCATGTTTTTGGTTTTTACATTGACAATCTTAAAGGCGTGAATAACTGGGATTTGGTTGACTTGAGTGCTTACAAGATTGTTGGTGAGTACTTGTTTAATCGTGATAAAAAAATTTTGTTTGAGTTTTCAAAATCAAAAAACATGTGGGAAAGGCGCATTTCAATTGTCTCTACTTATGCGTTTATTAAAAAAAATAGTTTTGAAACAACTTTTGAAATTTCAGAATTGTTATTAGGTGATAAAGAGGATTTAATTCACAAGGCTGTTGGCTGGATGCTGCGCGAGGCAGGTAAAAGAAATCAAGAAAAGGAAGAAGAGTTTCTAAAAAAGCATTACAAAAGAATGCCGCGCACAATGCTTCGTTATTCTATTGAAAAGTTTCCTGAAAAAAAGAGAAAGAGTATTTTGGGTGGAAATTACTAGTTTTTTTTGTGTATGGATAATCTTAAATAATTCTTTTGTTCTCCTTTTAATCGATGATTGAGTTTTTGGCTAATGGTTTAGAGATTGAAGTTTTAACTACTTTAATTATTTCCTTGATTGCTGGTTTTGTTATTGGTGTTGAGCGTGAAGCCCGCGGAAAATATGCCGGTATTTCAACCAATTGTTTTGTGATTGCTGGTTCGGCCCTTTTTACTTTGATTGGCATGCATTTGGAACCAACTGCTTCTTCACGTATTGCGGCCCAAATTGTTACTGGTGTTGGTTTTTTGGGTGCTGGAATTATTCTAAAGGATGAGACTGGTAAGATTACTAATTTGACAACAGCTGCAAGCATTTGGTTTGCGGCGTCAATTGGAATGTCAATTGGTTTTGGCTGGTACTTGATTGCTTTGATTGCCATGATTTATGCAATAATTGTCCCAAGGTTGCCTCATTTGACTCCAATGCAGGAAGGAATTCATCACGATAAATAACTATTTTTTTTCTCTTAAAACACGTTAAAATGCCTAAAAATGCCTGTTTTTAGGGGTTATTTGAGTTATTATTTTTAAATCTTTTAGGTTCGGGTTTACTTAATTAGGATATGACTTTTATCCTTTGAAAAAACGGAGGTTTTCTAAAATGGGAGAAATGCTTGTTGTAACATCAAAAGTAAAAGACATGATTAAGAGTCACGACATGAACACTGCAGGTGATGCTGTCGAAGGACTAAACATGCAAATAGAAAGCATGGTCAAAATGGCTGTCAAAAGAGCCAAAGAAAACGGTAGAAAAACAGTTCGATCAGTTGACTTCTAAAAACCCGTGCGTGGGTTTACGCCGCGTATATGCCCAATCATTTGATTGGGCGGTAATACCGGTTTTATTTTCTTTTTCTTTCTTTTTTATTTTAGCAAACTAATATATTTTTGAAATTCGTTTTTGTTGTATGCCTAAACGCTCTTTATGGGCTCGTCAACCCAAGCATGAAAGAAGAGAACTCGTTAAAAGATTTCAATTTCTTCCTATGTCAAAAGCAGTTGAACAAGCTAATGAATTTTCAAAAATGGGAAAAGCATTTTCAAAAGTTCCAAGGCAAAAAAAAATTGATTTTTTGCTTGCAAATAGAGCTTTGGCAATTGATGTGTTTAAAGCTAAGACTGGGAAGGCTGGGCACAAACTTTCAACCCGTCATCTTGAACAAAAATTAGGTGATTTAGGGAGCTTGCCAAGTTCTGGTTTGGATAATGTAGTAGCTGAAATGGTTGATAAATTGCTTGATAAAGAAAGGAAAGCCCGAAAACAAAAAATTTATATTAATTCCAAAGAATATTTGAAAAATAGGGGATTTAATGTTACTGACGATGTATTGGAGAGCGCATTGCGTGAGTACTTTGAAAATAAAAAACTCTCAATGGGTGGGGCACTTAATTTATTGGAATTAGAAAAATTATATGTCAGGTTTAAAAAACAAAAAACTGAGTTGGATCAATTAATTAATTTTCATATAAAAAATCTTACGGCTAGTGTAGTTTTTGGTTTGAGATTGACTAAGGCTCAAAGAAAAAGATCAAAAAAAGTTGTATCCTCACGAATACATGGTTTTCTTGAAAATTTACAGAATTCATATAATACGTCTACTCAAACTCCTGAAGAAAAAAATGAGTTTGTTAAACAATCTGTCAAACGCTTTACTGAAGAAATACGAGAAGAATTACTAAAGGAGTTTACACAAAAGTCAAAAACAATTGTTGTTGATAGAACACAACCAGAAAGCGTAAAGTCAGGAACTAGGGCGAAAAGGATGGCTGCATATGTTCCTAGAGAAACAACCAGTAGGCAAAGGCAAACTGATTTAACTGTTCAAAAGGGTTTTTCTAAGGGTGCAAAAAAACAGTTCGATTCTGTGAATTATTCTTTAAGTGAAATCGGTAAAGATAATCCTCAAACCGCAAATGCTTTTTTGGAATTGCTTAATCAAAGAAGGTTAAGCAGAGGTTCAATTGTAAACTTATATATAAGTGGTCCGTTGACACTAAAAATTTTTTTAAAGGCAATTTTGGATCCGGATTTTGAAAGAAATTTTGGAAGAGCATATATTGATTCAATGGCAAGAGGAATGTCATTTATTGGTAATTCTGGAAAACTTATACCAAGAGCAATTAAGGCTTTCCAATCTCCAAAAGCAAGAGAATTATTTGATTTTTTAGAAAGAAAAGGGCTGCTTGAAACTCACCATGGTGGTGGCAAAGTAGTTTACTTAAGAAGAAGGCTTGAAAATTAGTAAAACGAGGGCGTGATCGTTCAGGGCGTAATTCTTTTTGTCTCATAATAATTGACGTCGTTTTCTCCGTCAACTACTGCAATCAGTAAAGTGGTTTTTATGTTTCCAGAAAGCCTAACCATTCGTGAGTATTCTATCATTGATGTTTTTTCATCCTGAGTAGCTACTTTGATTACCCATTGGGTGTGTTCTTCGCCGGGCTTTTTGCCGCGCGGGTAAACCCTTAAATCAAATCCGAACTTAAATCCTGTTTTTACTACAAAACCTCTTTCGCGTAAGTCTTTGTAAACAATCAATTTGTTGTAAAAGTTTTTGTCTTTTTTTGAAGCTAGTTCGTTGAGTTGTTCTTGGGTGACTTTTTTTGCGTCCTGAGTGACATCTAATTTGTCTTTTTCCATTAAGTAGGCTGCTTCAAGTAAGTCAAGGATTAGTTCGCCTTCTTTTTTGTCTCCAAATCCCTTTTGGATTAAAACATCCTTAATTTTCTTTTCTTTGACTATAACCTTATTTGCTATTAAAACTGGCATTTTTCCCATTAATTGTTTGGCCATTAAGTTTTAAAATAATGTTAATATTGGTTAGTATATGGCTAAACCTATTAGAGCAACTCCGGTTTTAAGAGGCAAAGATGCGATCAGATTTATTGAGCGTATGCATCAAGTTGAAACACAACCAATGACCAAGCTGGATAAAAAAATTCGTGACCGTGTCAAAAGAAATTCAAAGTTTTTTGAGTCATTTTTTGGATAGTTTAAAGACATCTAGATACATTGGCATTGTGCCTTTTTCTCTGCGTTTTTGTTTTAATTCAGCCTCCAAACTTATTTTATCGTTTAAAAGTGTTACATAACCGATTAATTGCTTTGTAGGTTTGTAAAACCAAAGATGGGTTTTTGAAATTCTTTTTTCCTGATTGTCTAACGCATCTTGTATTAAGAAATCTGAAAGTTCTTTTTCAAAAGACTTAAAACTGTTAAAAAATGGTTTATGTTTTTCTGAAAGGGGTTCTACTAAAATATCAGTTAAAGAGATTTTTTCAGGTTTAATTGTGGGCAAGAAAACAACCTTAAAAAGTAAAACCTTGCGAACAATTTTTAACCAATTATCAGTTATTGCAGATTCCTAAGCTAAAAATCCTTATGATTAGGTTTTAAAATAATGTTAACTCACTTTTTTTGAAGGTGTTTTATTGGAAACAGTTAGTCCATGGGGTTTTAGTGAAGTAAAAGACTATTCGCATGTTTTCAAAGAATTTGGCTTAAATCCCTTAGATAAAAAATTTCATTTAGATCACTTTTTTTTTGAAAGAAACATAATTGTTGCCCATAGGGATTTTGATCGTGTTTTTGAAGCAATTAAAAGAAAAAAACCCTTCATAAACATCACAGGAATTGCCTGCTCTGGTCAACTTCATTTTGGCCATAAAGTGGATTTGGATTTGTTTGTTTTGCTAAAAAAGCTTGGAGCAAGAACATATTTTACTGTGGCTGATTTGGATGGTTTTCTTTCAAGGCCAGACACTCAGGTGCCGTCAATTGACGCTGCTAAAAAAATTGCTGTTGATAATTTGTCTCATGCTCTTGCTTTAGGTATTAGTGAAAAGGATGTTTACTTGCAAAGTAATGGCAGTAGAAAAAATCCTGTTCGTTATTTGAATTTTGCTTTTGAGTTAAGTAAAAAAATTACTGCAAACACATTTGAGTCAGCATATGGCCATGTTGACTTAGGAAAAGTTGCGTCAAATTTTTTACAGTATGCAGATATTTTGCATGCCCAATTGCCTGAGTTTGAGGGCGAAATGCCAAGTGTAACTGGAATTGGTTTAGATCAGGATCCTCATGCAAGGATTTCAAGAGATATTGCTAAGCGTTTGCCGTACAAAATGTTTGTTCCATCCTTTGTTTACTTTAAACATATGAGAGGGTTAAGAGAAGGCGCAAAGATGTCCAGTTCTCGACCCGAAGCTACTCTTTTCTTAAGTGATTCTCCAAAAGAAGCTGAACAAAAAATAAATCGTGCTTTTACTGGTGGCCGAGAAACAATTGAGTTGCATCGAAAGCTTGGTGGTGTCCCAGAGATTTGTAGAGTTTACGAATTGTTAGAGTTTAATTTAAGTGACTCTAAAAAATTAAAGAAAATTTATGACGATTACAAAAGCGGAGCACTACTTTCAAAAGAAATCAAAGATATTGCAATTGACTTGATTTGCCCTTGGCTGCAAAAGCACCAAGAGAAAGTTGAGCAAAAGAAAGAAGTTGCAAAGCAGATTGTTTTTGGCTAATCACCAAATGTATATTTCATTTGAAAATGCGCTTGTTCCTGCATTGTTTACTGCTTTGACTTTGTACCATGATGAAAAGTTAGTGTCAAAAATTGTGTACAATAAGTTTGCGTCAACAATGTTTGATTGTAATAAATTGTAATCTGGTGTATTTAGGCGTTTAAAGAAGACTTCATATGTTATTGGCTGCGTGCCTGAACTTGGGTTCCAGCTTAAGTGTATAGTTGTGGAATTTGAATTTAAGTCAACTGTTTTAAATCCAGAGAGGTTTTGTGGTGCACTCGGTGCCATCATTATGTTTTGATCAACCTGTGAGTGTAGTTCAAATGTTGTTGAAAAGTCGCTTTGGCCATAGTTATTAATTGCTTTTATTTTGTAATAATGTGACTTTCCAACAAATATGTTTGAGTCTGCAAAATCAATGCTTGAAATATTTTGATCAATTCTATAGAATGCGGTTTCTCCTTCAAGCATTCTGTATAAATTGTAGTTTATTGGTTGTGTGCCGGTGCTTGCACTCCATGTAATATTTACAGAAGTGTTTGTGTCGTTAAATGAGGCAAAAAGGTTTTGTGGGATAGAAGGGGCTGAAAAATTATTTTGGTCTCCTTCCATATTTTGGTCAATTTGCGGAACAAATACGTTTACTGTTTGGCTAAAGTCACTTTCACTGGATTCATTGTATGCTTTTACTTTATAATAATGGAGAAAGTTTTCAAGTATGTTATAGTCGTTAAAGTAATTTGTTGTAATGTTGTCTGCAATTAATGTAAAGTCGTTTTCGTTTACTTTTCTAAAAAGCTTGTATTTTGCGTTGTTTGTTAGTTCCCAGAATATTAAAATGTGCGGCAGATTGTCTGAATTATATTCTGCAGTCACGTTTGTTGGAGCTAGTAAAACTTGATTATTTATAGTGTCTTGATTGTCTTGGTTTGTTGGTTGGTTGTCTTGCGGTTGAGTTTGCTCTATAATTGGTTGGTTTGAATTGGTTTGAGGTTGGGTTGGAGTTTCTTTTGTTAGTATTCCTACATCTACTGTGATCTTTTCACTTTCACTTGTTACTAAACTTCCATCTGGTGTGACTGATTTTGCTATGACTATGTAATCGTATGATTTGTTTTCTTGTATTTTTTTGTCAATGTACTCTGTTTCACTAATATCTATAGCTATCTTTGTAAATGAAGTTTCATTCTTTTCTTTTCTAAGTAAATCAAACTTTAATATAAGGTCTGTTTCTGGTCTGTTCCAAGATATTGCTACTGCAGGTAAGTCAGTTATGACTTGATAATGCAGGTTATTTGGAGGGCTTATTTGTGCACTAGGTTTATCATTAAATGGTGCTTTGTCTAGGATTGTTGCTGCAATCATTATTGCAAATAAGAACCCTAAGAGTAATCCGAGTCCTATTAAGGCTAAGATTATTTTAAACTTAAAGTTTTCTTGGTTAAAAAAGGTTTTTCCTTTTTCGGTTAAACTATAGTAAACCCACTTGTGGTTGTCTTCAATTGCACTGATTAAGCCAGCTTCTCTAAGTTTTTCAATGTGTTTTTTTGTAGAAGTAAGTGAAATGCCAAGGCTATTTGAAAGTTCAGTTAAAGTGCAGTTTTTTTTATTTAAAAAACCTAATATTTTTCTTCTTTCTGTTGATGAAAGAGCCTTAAAGTCAGGCTCGCTAAGTCCAATTGAATCCATGAAAAAACACTTATTATTACTAAAACCTTATTCAAAAAGCTAGATAAACTTGCATGGTATTCTGACCTTTTTGGGTTAGAAAAACTATCTTTTAAAAATGAATTATTTCTTTTTCTTTTCCTAGTGCTATTTGCACAATTGGAGGTGTGAAATTTGAAATTCAAAAAATTACTAATAATGTCAATATTTTCATTAATGGCCATTTTTGTTGTGGCTATAACTTTTCTTGGAAACAATATTTTTGGCAGTAGTTTTGCCCTGAATCCAGCAAATGTATTAACAGATAACTCAGATTATTCTCAGTTGTTATACGCGGATACAAATATTACTTGTCCATCTGGGTTTAACAAAATAACAAATTATTGTGATGCAAATTTAAGCGGGAGCATAAAATCTGATGCAGTTGCAGGCTGGCTTATTGTAGACTTTACAGCTGATGGTAATTCAATTCCTGATGTAAATTCTCTAAATGTAAGACTTGGAGATTTAAATCTTAGTTGCACTACCTGTAATGCCAGTGTGACTGTAAATGTTTTTACAACTCCGGATCTTCAGGCAGTTCCAATTCAGTGGACTTGGAGAGGAGTATGCACTGCTTCTGACAATCAGTCAAGCGTGATTTGCATAAAGAATTTTTCAGGAACTTCGGTAGAAGGAGTATTGGTTGGAAGAAGAGTGTACGATGACATCTATCCTGATCCAGCAGTCTATGTAGTGAGAATAAGTAATTAATTATTTTAGGGGGTTTATTCCCTTTTTTTATTTTTTTTTTAGATTACTTGCACGTTTAGGTTTTCTTGTTTTAATTGTTTTACTAGTTTTTTGAAGTCTTCGTTTTCTTGGTTTTTTAGTGCGATTTTTGTTATTTTTTTTAGTTTTGCAAAATTAATTATTCTTGGTGTGGTGTCGCCCCATTCAAGTGTGTCGTAGACTTTTTTGTTTTGTTTTTCAAGTATTGTCTTTATTTCGTTTATGAGTGCGTTGCCGTGGTTTATTTGGCTTGCAGTAAATCCAAATGTTGAGTCAAGTGAGCGTGCTTCGACAATTAAAAGCAGGTAAACATAAGTTTGTTCGTGTATTGCTTTACTGAGGAATTCGGTGTCATTTTCTTGTTTTGACAGGATTGGAATTAAAACGCTCATTTTTTCACCCTATGAACGGCTGGCTCCGTTCACACGCCGTCCGCCTTTGGCAGGACATAATAAATTCTAGATTTTTCATAGTGAGTCATTCTATAATTTGGTAATTGTCTTTTCTTTTTTCAAGGATTATTCCTTCTTCGCCTAAAAAAGTACAGGCTATTCTAATTAACGTTGGCGTGAGATTTAATTGTTGCGCTAGGTCTTCAGCTGTTGATTCTTTGTTTTTTTTCATTTGGGTAAGTATTTTTTCGTTAGCTTGGTCTAAAAGTCTTGAGTTTATAATGTAAAAATAACCGTTAAATGACCTGGTTCCTCTTATTGCTCCGTTTTTGATTTGTTCACTTAGGTTTTGTCCTATTCTTTGTGCTTCGCTTGGATTTTTTGTGACTACAAAGCCGTCTTTTTCTATTGTGAATTCTTCTAGTGGTTTTTCTTTGTTTTCAAAAGCAGTTTGTTTTGGTGTTTGGATTTTGTTTGTTGGCCTGTAAATGAATTTTATGTATTTTGGGTTTGACTTAAATTTTTCTACTTTTTTGTCAGCTAGCATTTGTTTGAATTTTTCTTGTTCTTCTTTTGAGAGCAGGTTTTCGAATTTTCCTTCAACTAGGTCTGTTGGTTGTTTTGTTTTTAGGTAATTAATTATTTTTAGTTCAAGTTCATCAATTAGCGGAGCCGCTTTTTTTTCAACTTCTTTTTCTGCCTCTTTTTCAACTAGAATATAGACTCCTTTTTTTGCCTTGATTAATTCAAAGTGGGTTCCTTCTTCTAGTTCAAGGTCTTTTAGTTCTTCGTCACTTAAATTAGCAGTTATTTTCTTGTTTTCAACACTTAAAATTGGCATGTTTTCCCATAAAACCCTTTACTGGAAAGTGTTTATTAACTTTAATCGCCAGCAAAAAATACCTTTTTTTTATAGTAGAACTGAAATATTATTTTCTTGGGCAAGTTTAGTTAACACTACAAAAATGCTTATATTTAAATATTGTAGTGTTAACTATTATTATATGGCTTATTTGTCTGAAAAAACAATTAAAGGGAAAAAATATTTGTACTTAATGAAATCCCTTAGGTTGCCTAATGGAAAGGTAATTAACCTGCAAAAAATTATCAAGAAAAAGGAAAGTTTGAAGAAACTTGAAGAAGAATATAAAGGTTTCTTTTTAGAAAAGGAAAAAGATGCTTATGCAAAGTTTTCTTTAGAGAATTATAAAAGTAATAGTGTTTTTTCACAAGAACAGATAAAAAAAATAGAGGCAATGAAAGTAGAATACAATTATTTGTTAAAGAACTTTTCAAAAGAGCAGCATAAGGATGTATTTGATAGGTTTATTGCAAATTTTACTTATGAATCAAATGCAATAGAGGGAAGTTCATTAACTCTAAAAGATGTTTCAATAGTAATGTTTGAAAATCGGTCACTTCAAGGAAAGGACTTAAGGGAAATCTGGGAAACAAAAAATTCAAGGGAAGTAATGGAAAAAATCTTGAAAAAAAAATTCAAAATAACCGAAAGTGACATTATTAAAATGCATAAACTGCTGATGAAAAACATTGACTCAAGGCTTGGGTATAAACAATTTCCCAATGAAATCCTTGGTTCTGATGTAAAACTTACTCTTCCGGAAAAAGTTAATCTTGAAATGAAAAACTTAATAGATTGGTATGAAAAAAATCCACAAAAACTTCATCCTTTGCAAATGAGTGCATTGTTTCATGGGAAATTTGAAAAAATTCACCCTTTTGCTGATGGAAATGGCAGGGTTGGGCGATTCATAATAACTGCAATGCTTGTAAATAATGGTTATCCGCCCATGATTATTAGAAAAACCCAAAGAGATGCTTACATTAAAACCTTGGAAGATTTTAATAGAGGTTATACTGAGAATCTTGAACGATTTTTTTTAGAAAAATACAAAAAAACATTCGAAAAATTCTTTGCAGCATACACAAAATATATTAAATAAAAATGAAGAAAATCAATTGAAATTATTCTGGGATTTCGCATCGGCAACATGCTCTGCTTCCATTTAAAATACTCTATTTTTCCTTTATTTTAAGATGCTTCCAAGTCAAGTGTATTTTCCGTTTGAAAAAGTAAGGCCTTTTCAGGATGAATTAATCAAGGATGTTTGCCTTGCCTTAAGCGAAAGAAAACACTTGGTGTGTCATGCGCCAACTGGCCTTGGAAAAACTGTTTCTGCGTTGGCACCAGCTATTTCTTTTGCGTTAAAAGAAAACAAAAGCGTATTTTTTTTAAGTCCAAAAACCTCACAACATGAACTAGCTGTTGAGGTTGTAAAAGGTTTGTCAAAAAAATTCGGTTTAAATTTACGGGGAATTGATTTAGTTGGAAAGCGTTACATGTGTTCTGATCCAATGGTTTCAAGTACTGGTTTTGATGGTTTTTACGAAGTTTGTTCAAAAAAAGTAAAACATGAACAATGTGTTTACTATGGTAATGCAGTTGGTTTTTCAAAAGAAGAAAAAAGTGTTTCACAGCTTTACTTGGATGTTCTTTCAAAGGCAAGTTTGCCTGTTTTAAATAATTATGATTTCAAGAACATGGCTGTAAGCATGACTGGACGAAATGGTGAAAGACCCATGTGTGCGTATGAAGCGTCTATGCAGATTGGAAAAGAAAGTAATGTAGTGATTTGTGATTATTTTCATGTGTTAAACCCGGGTGTTTCAAAAATTACTTTAAATCGCTTGAACAAAAAGTTGTCTGATTCTATTTTGATTGTTGATGAGGCTCATAATTTGCCTGATCGTTTAAGAAAATTAATGAGTTCTACTCTTTCAAGTTTATCAATTACGCAAGCAGCAAAGGAGGCAAAGATTCTAAATGACGATATTTTGTATGACAAACTTATTTTCCTAAGAAGGCTCCTTAAGTCAATTGCAAAAAAGTATTTAAGTGAAAAAAACAGGGAAGCTCTTGTTTCTGTTGATGATTTTTCAATTGATTTGCAAAAAGAAATTTCTGATGTTGATGAATTCATTGGTGTTTTGCGCTCAAAGTCTGTTGAATACTTAGAGCGATCTAATAGATCTAAATCTAGGTTGGTTCCTATTGCTAATTTTTTGGAAAAGTGGGATGAAGAGGGAAGGAACTTTGTTCGAATAATAAAAAAGTTTGGCGCTGAAGATGATTTTAGTTTGAGTGTTCATTGTCTTGACTCGGCTTTACTTATGTCGCAAGTTTTCAAGGAGTCTTATTCAACTATTTTAATGTCTGGGACTTTGCTTCCAACTACTATGTATGCTGATTTGTTTGGCGTGGAAAAAGAAAGAACTATTTTGCGTGAGTATCCAAGTCCTTTTCCAAAAGAAAATAGGCTTAATTTGATTGTGCCTGGTGTGACTACAAAGTTTGCTAATCGTAATACTGAACAGTTTTCAAAGATTGCAAGTGTAGTTGCTAATGTGTTAAATGTCACGCCCGGTAATAGTGTTGTTTTTTTTCCGTCATTTGCTTTGCTTGAGCAGGTGAATTTTTTCTTAAAGCCTTTAGTGAAAAGAGAAGTATTAATTCAAAAGGCGTTTATGACTCCAAGTGAAAAAACGACTCAGCTTCAAAGGTTTAAGACTGCTGGTAAAAAATTTGGTGCGGTTTTACTTGGTGTTGCAAGTGGCTCGTACGCTGAGGGTTTAGATTTTCCTGGTTCAGAATTACTTTGTGCGATTGTTGTTGGTGTTCCTTTGCCAGAACCAAATCTTTACACTAAGTGTTTAATTGATTTTTTTGAAGAAAAATACTCTAAGGGTTGGCATTATGCTTACCTTTATCCTTCAATCTCAAAAGCAATTCAAGCCAGTGGTAGAGTAATTCGAAGTGAAAGTGATTTGGGTGTAACTGTGTTTTTGGATGAGCGTTACACGTGGCAAAATTACTCTAGTTGTTTTCCAAAAGATTTTACATCAATTCAGACTACGGAGCCTGAAAAGTTTGCAAAGGAGTTTTGGCAGCGTGGAGAAACTTAAGCGATAAGAATAAATTAAAAACTAGGGAATACTTATTTGGTAATTTTTATGGCTAATGGCAGTAGTGTTTCTTTGCAAAAGGTTTTGAAAAAAGTTGAAAGTATTGAAAAGAGACTTAAAAAGCTTGAAAGTACTAGTCAAATTCCTGAAATAGAATTAAGTCCAAAAGAATTAGCTGAAATTAGAAAAATAAAAAAGGAAATGAATTCAGGTAAATTTTATACGTTTGAAGAAGTTTTTGGCAAATAGGGCTGACTATTTTGTTTGAATTAATTTTTTCTTCTAAATCTAAAAAATTTATTAAGAGATGTGATGAAAAAACAAGAAGAATATTAGAATTGGCCTTAAAAGAAATTTCAATAAATCCTTATCCTGCAAAAGACTTTGATTTTCAAAAAGTTGCAGGTGAAAACAATACTTATAGAATAAGAGTTTCAACTAATAGAATTGTGTATGAAGTTAACACTCAAGAAAAAGTAATTAAAATAATTAGACTTGAAAGAAGAAAAGATAGAACTTATCACTTTTAATTTCTCTTTTTTTCCTGTAAATTTCTCACGTATTGTGCTGTAAAGTCGCGTGGTAAAAATCTTGGCCCAAGTGATTTCAAATAATTATCAAGTCCAGGAACTACAACTATTTTTCCTTTCATTAGTGCGTCATAACCTATTTCTGCAACTTCTTTTGCACTCATTAATTTTTTTCCTTTAACTAGTTTGGATTCTTCTTGCATTGAGCGTTTTTGAAATCCAGTTTCTGTGGGTCCGGGGCAAAGTGCAGTAACACTTATTCCGCTTCCTTTTAGTTCGTTTGCAATTGCTTCTGTGAAAAATAGTACATAAGCTTTTGTTGCGTAATAAACTGACATTAGTGGGCCTGGTTGAAATGCAGCTGTTGAAGCAACGTTTAATATTTTTCCTTCTTTTTTCTTTAACATATTTTTTAATGCAAATTTTGTAAGTTGTGTTAGTGCCAAAATGTTTGTTTCAATCATTTGTGTTTCAATTTCTAAATTAGTTTGAGAGAATTCTCCGTACAAAGCAAAGCCTGCATTGTTGATCAAAACATCAATTTCTATTTTTTCTTTTTCTAGTTCGTCAAAAATTTCTTTTGCAGAATTTTTTTCTGAGAGGTCTTTTGTAATTACTTTTATTTTTACGTTGTATTCTTCGTGGAGGTCAAAAGCAACCTGTCCTAGTTTTTGTGCATTTGTTGCTATGATCACTAAATCGTATCCTTCTCTTGCAAATATTTTTGCAAACTCTAAGCCTATTCCGCTTGATGCTCCAGTAATTAATGCAGTTTTCATGTCTTTATTAGATGAGCAAATGCTTATATAAAAAAAAGTGGTAATTAATTTTGGGTCAAAAATGTTAGCAGCTAATCCAAGGCGCAAAAGCAGTCCTCCTCTTTCTAAAAGATTAATTAGGGCTGTTGATAAAATTGAAAATTTGTCAAGAGTTATGAAAAAGCGTAAAACTATTCGTGAAAGATTATCCGCTCAAAAACTTCCTATTAGTGCAGCAGGTGAAATTTACAATGTGCTTGACAAAAGAATGGAAAGATCAAATGCGGCCATAAAGGGTGCTGCAGTTGGTTTGGGTGTGGGGGTTGGAACTGTAGCTTCATCAGGGTATGCTGTTTTAGAGTTTGGCGCGTCAAAGAATTTACTTTACACTGCATTTGCTACACCAATATTTACTGCAATTGGTGCTGGAGTAGCTCTTAAGCAGAAAAGGGGTTTAGTAAAACAAGCAACAACTGAATTTGCGCGTATTTTAAAACTTGAAATAAGGACTAGAAATCCTGATGCAAAAATAGTAGTTGATTTTCTAAAAAAACACAAGTATATATTCATAGACAAATATGGCAGGCTAGCTGGGACAAGTGTTCCAAATGTCTTTGGAATTGGTAGAATTAGAATAAAAAGTTCCGATATTCTTGGCTAACTTCTTTAGTAAGAAATTAAATCCTTTTTAGTTCATATTTTTAGTGTAGTTATGGGCACAGCTATTGGAGAACTTTGTGTAAAAGAAGAGATTTCTTTAGACTACTTAAAAGGAAAAACACTGGGTGTTGATGCTCATAACATAATTTACCAGTTTCTCTCAAGTATTCGTGGTCCTGATGGCACTCCTTTAATGGATCAAGATGGAAATGTTACTTCTCATTTGACTGGCTTACTTTATCGTACGACTAATTTGCTTGAAAAAGGAATAAAGCCTGTTTTTGTTTTTGATGGAAAGCCGCATGATTTAAAGGCAGAGACAATTATAGAGCGTCATAAAATCAGAACTGAAGCAACTCAAAAGCATGAACAAGCACTTAAAGATGGGAACATGGAAGATGCAAGAAAGTTTGGTTCTCGTTCATTAAAACTTACTCCGCAAATGATTGAGGATGCAAAGACTTTGTTGAATTTAATGGGTTTGCCTATAATTGTTGCTCTTCAAGATGGTGAGGCGCAGATTTCTCAAATGTGTTCAAATGGAAACTTAGCTGGTTGTGTTAGTCAGGATTATGATAGTTTGTTGTTTGGTGCTCCGCAGGTTTTTAGGAATATTACTGTTGCTGGGAGAAGAAAGGTTCCTGGTAAAAACTTTTACGTTGATGTTTCGCCTGAAAAAATTGATTTAGAAAAAACACTAACTACGCTTGGTATTTCTCGTGAGAAACTAATTTGGATTGGTTTACTTATTGGTACAGACTTTAATGAAAAGTTTCCTTTGATTGGTCCAAAAAAAGCTTTGGCTTTAGTAAAAAAACACGATTCATTTGAAGACATAATAAAAGAAACTAATTTTGCTCCAAGTTTTGATTACAAAGAAATTGAACAAATTTTTCTTAATCCACCTTACGAGAAAGACTTTGATATTTCTTTTAAGGCAGTCCAAAAAGAAAGCGTAATTGATTTTTTATGTGCAAAGCACGGCTTTAATGAAGAAAGAGTTGACAGCGCGTTAAAAAAAATTGAAGCAAAAACTTCTGAAAAAGGTTCACAGTCAAACTTGAGTAAATGGTTTGGTTGATGTGCATTACTTAAGTATTTCTCCAACTAAGCTAATCGATCCTGCAACTAAAATTAGATCTTCTTTTTTTGCTAGTTTTTTAGCAGTTTGTAATGCTAGTTTAGGATTTGCAAAGGCTTTTGCTTTTGGGTAAACTTTCAAGATTTTTTTTGGGTCAAGGCCTCTTTCTTCGTCAACTTTTGTTACAAATAGTTTGTCAAATTTTATTGTTGTAAGCATTTTTCTCCAGTTTTTATCACCCATCACAGCAAACACTAAATATAATTTTTTGTATTCAAACATTTTCAGGCTTTCATTTAACACTTTAAATCCATCTGGATTATGCGCGCAGTCAACTACAATTAATGGTTTTTTTGAAATAATTTGAAGTCTTCCAATATTTTTTGCATTCAATAATCCTTCTGCTATTGCGTTGTCAGGAATCCTATAACCTTTTTTTAATAAGGAAAGTAATGCAGCTAAAGCAAGTGATGCATTTTCTATTTGGTGCTCTCCTAGTAAAGAAATCTTAAACGGTCTTGTCTTGAATGGTTCTAATAAACAAAACTCTTGAAATTCCAAATTTCCACTTATCTTTGCTCCGTTAACTTCAACTAATTGTGAGTTTTTTTTCTTTGTAATTTTTTTAATAGTCTCTAATCCTGCATTATTTTTTCCAATTACTGTAATTGAGTTTTTTTTGATTATTCCACCTTTCTCGATTGCAATTTTTTCTATTGTGTTTCCAAGCATTTGTGTATGCTCAAGTGAAATTGAAGTTATCACGTTGACTTCTCCGTTCAAAACATTTGTTGCGTCAAGTCTTCCGCCTAGTCCGACTTCTGCAACTAAAAAATCAATTTTTTTTTCTTGAAAATAAAGAAAAGCAAGTGCAGTCAAAAACTCGAAATAGCTTGATTTGATTTTTTTCTTTTTAATTACTTTAAAGACTAAATTTGATAGTCTTACAAATTCATGTTTTTCAATGTGTTTTCCATTGATTGTAATCCTTTCAGTGATTTCCAATACATGCGGTGAAATATATGCTCCAACATTATAGCCTGCCTTAGAAAGTACAGAGGAAATAAACGCCGTGACGCTTCCTTTTCCATTAGTCCCTGTGACATGTACAACTTTGAATTTTTTTGTGTTGATCTTTAGTTCTTTGATTAATTTGTTCATGTTTTTTAAGTCAAATTCTGTCATCTTGACTTTTAATTCATTTATTTTTTCCAGGGTTTCAGTAAAACTTGTCAAATCCATGTTTTCCACCTAGTGGTACAAATACAAAATAAGTTTTTAGGTATTCTTCTTTTACTGGTTTTCCTTTTATTTTTGTCATGCACTGCATTGTTTGTGAGTTGCGGTCTCCAACTGGTGCAACTATTTTTCCACCTTCATTTAAACTGTCAAATAGTTCTTTTGGAATAAATGGACAAGCTGCACTAATTAGTATTCTGTCAAATGGTGCTTTTTCTTGTAATGTTTTCACTCCTTCGCCTTGAATTATTTCTACATTTTTTATTTCATGTTTTTCAATATTTTTCTTTCCCTTCTCTGCTAGTTCTTTTATGACTTCAACTGAGATTACTTTTCCCGTATCTCCAACTAATTGGCTCAGTAATGAACTTGCATATCCGCAGCCTGCTCCAATTTCGCCTGCTTTCATTCCTTCTTTTACTTTTAGCATTTCAAGCATGATGGCTATTGTTGTTGGTTGTGAAATAGTCTGGTCAAATCCAATTGGCAATGCTTCATCTGCATAAGCCATGTCAGCCATTTCTTTTGGTAAAAACAATTCTCTTTTAATTTTCAAGAATGCTTTTTCTACTTCTTTTGTCTCTATTGATTGAATGTCTTTCAAATAGTGGACTAATTGTTTTCTTTTTTCTTCAAGGTTGTTCGTCATTTTTTTTGCCTTTCTTTTGCAAGTTCAATTAAATTCTTTTTTTTAGACATTGAGTAAAGCTCTTCTTCTTTTATGATTGGAATATTTGCAACTGTTTTTTTGTCTGATTCTTTTGCAATAATTAACGGTATTCCGCCAACAATTTTTTTTGTCTTGCTTAACTCTTCTGCTTTTTTGCTTATTTCTTGTTCACGCTTTGTCTGGTTAAAATAAAGCATTTCATCGGGGTGAGAATACGCCTTAAATGGGGCGTGAGAAAAGAATTCGAGTTTTAGTCCGAGTTTTTCTATTTTTTCATAAGCATCGTCAATGTTTTTTGGATGAATTAAGTGTTCT
>CAYIJY010000001.1:14003-20951 GCA_964363785.1 uncultured archaeon | reverse complement strand
AAATTATTGGCCAAATGAAAAAAGTTCAGGGCACAAAAGACAGTGTTGAGCAGTTTGAACCAAAGCCTGCCATGACCACTTGAACCGTCACGCCCGGTTCACGTGCGCGTACATAACACCATCTACGATGGTGTGGTAATTCAGATCTAATTTAATGATTAAGTTCTGTCTAAGATAGAACACATCATGAAATCAGGTAAGTTCTGATTAAGTTCCATTGAGCAAAGCGAAGATGGAACGCGTCGTGAACCCACGCAAGGGTTCTTCAAAAGGTTAATTAAAGACCTTGAACTATTCTTTTTAGGAAAATCATGGTTAGCAATAAGACTTTGGTATTGGCTTTGTTTGCGGTTCTTTTTGCGGGCGGGATTTATTTTTTTGCCCAAGAAAAACAAAAACAGGATTCGGTGAGGTTTATTGAGACTGAGTCTGGGGACGAGTATATTCCGGAAGATTATGCCACTGAGGAGGAAATTAATCCAGTGCTTGACCCTAATGTGCCTGGTTTTGTCGCAGGGGAAACTTCTGCTGATTGTGACAAGATTGAGTCAGCTTATATGCGTGCTGAGTGTTACAGGAATATTGCGCTTTCAAACAATGATGTGTCTTACTGCAATAATGAAATTGAAGAGGGGCAAAAAGACAATTGCATTTATGAGGTTGCACTTAAGTCAAATGATGTGCAGACTTGTTTTGGCTTGGCTTATGATGTTGCTGACTGCATTACAGAGATTGCAATTGCAACTCAAAGCCCTCAGACTTGTGAAGAGGCGGGTTTTGAAAAGCCCACTTGTTTTAGGGCTGTTGATGAAAAAGATTTTGAGTTGTGCAAAAAGACCGGCATTTACAGGCGATTCTGCAATGATGCTGTTGATTTGCAGGATAAGACGCAGTGTGAAAACATTCCTGATGGAAAAGAATATTGTTATTACCAGTTGGCGTTAAGCACTAACAATGCACAGTATTGCCAGAATTCTGGTGAATTGATTGAACAAAACTGTATTTTTAGCATTGCAATTGAGACAAATAATGTTCAGGCTTGCAATCTTCTTGCAACAAGCCGCGATCATTGTGTTGCAAGCATTGCACTAAACACTGGCAATGTAAGTTTGTGTGAGCAGGCTGGTTCTGAAAAACAGGCATGCATAGAGGATTTGTTAGGGTGAATTGAATGAGCGGAGGACACGGTGGCGGTTTTAAGTTTGGTGCAAAAAAAGTAAGAAACCCGCTCCTTGAAAGGTTTGGTGGAGCTGAACACCATCATGAAGCTGAGCATCATGGACATGCACAAAGAGCTCCAAGATATGAGCGTGAGTACTTTTTGCAGGACCCAATAATTAATGAATCGCATGTTAAAGAATTGCTTAAAAAAGCAGAAATTAGATGGAAAGAAGGTAAGACTACAAGACTTAGCGCGGAGCAGTTTGCACATTTAAAAAAATTTGCAGGGCTTGAATCAAAATTAAGGGGAACTGTAAATGACATAAATACCCTTACATATGAGATGAGATTCGGCACTATACAGACAGGCTGGGGTAAGGGTTTCACAACAGCGCATGGAGCTGCACCAAAAACAACTAGGTCAAGAATTTTTGGCCACCCAACAAAATTTCCTACAGTCGCCAAACCAGTATTCAAGACTGTTGTGACAAGAGATGAACATGGGAAAAAAAAGAAAATTAAAGTACAAGTAGGTTATAAAGATTCTCCTGTTGAAAGTTATAAACCAGATGTCAATATTCCTGTTTTAAGTAAGACTCCTTTTGTTGGCGGCATAGTTGATGCAGTTGGAAGTCTTTTTAGTGTTGCAAAAAATGCTGCTACCCGTAAAAGCAGATTAAGAGCCGGCACGGTTAGACAGAAGTATGAGAGACGAATTAATGCATTGAGAACCCAAGCATCGCATGAATTAAGAGACTTAAGAAATGAGTTTAGGCAAATACCAGCCCAAGTGTTTAATGATTATGTGGATGATATGCGAGAATACAATTTTATTCCCTCAAAGGCTGCTCAAAGTGTTTTAAGGACAGGCAAAGTAGGTAAGGCGTATATTGAAGCTAAAAATCCAGAAGAACGCCATTGAGTTATTGTGTAAACTTTCTTTTTCTTAAATTATCTGTCCTGATCACAATTATTACACTGACTAACAAAATAACAAAGACTGCTAGCGCAATTGGGTTTTCTGGGAGGCTTGGCAGGTTAAGTAAGTTGTTGTCTTTGCCACTCAAGTTGACGTTTAATAGGTTTCCTGTTGCGGTTGAGACTGCTTCGTTGTTGCCATTTGCTTTTGTTGCTATTCCTTCCCTGAATGCTTCAAGGATAGGCAATAATTGTGCGTTTTCTGCATACCATTGTCCTGTTGATGGATCATAATAGAATGCACCGTTTCTTCCTTGTGCGGAAGTCAGGACTTCTGGTTTTTGTCCGTCAAATGAAACTGTCGGCACTCCGTTTTGCGCGTTAAAGTCAAGTGTGTGCGTTTTGCCGTCCTGGTCAGTGAATGCTATTCCTGTTGGGGTTTGTGTTGCTTTTCCAACGTAATCTGTTATCTCGCCTGTTTCCTTGTCAATTACGCGCAAATGATCCTGGCACTCGCCTGCCTCGTCACGCTCGGAAAAAAGCATGTACCTTTTTGTCGGTGTTTCAAAAACTTGGAACGGCCCCAGTTTTTGCAGGCTGTTGTTAAAGTTGTTTACTTTGTCAATTGACAGGTCGCTTTGCTGGTTGGCTATTACTTCAAAGTCAATTGCCGGCTCTGGGCACATGTTTTCAGGGTTGATTGATGTTGTCAACTTTGGTTTTAGTGATTCAATGTCACGCTGGTTAAGTATTGCTGCTTCGTGGTGGCGCAACCAGACGATAAAACAACCGTTTTGTTTTGCCGTGATTACTCCGTTCTTGAATTTTATTGCGCGCAGTTTTCCAACGCTTGGTTGTGAATCATTTGCGGTTGAGAGTGTAACATTTTGGTTTTGTGCGACAAAAACTTTTGCAGAGTTGCCGCTTGCAATTTTTCTTGGCACGCCTTCAGCCACAATTTCGTTTTGGTTTGGGAAAATGTTTGGATGTGTTGTTGTAATCACTGACTCAACCAAGCCAAATGCTTCTGACAAGTCGTTTGAGCGGAGTGGCACGCCTGTTTGTTCAAGTATTCCTGCCCTAATGCATTCCATTGCCTCTGGGCTTGTGACTGTTGCAACGCCAGTTGAATTTATTTCAATTGCCAAGTCATTGCTTGGTTCCACACAGAATGTAGTTAGGTTTTTTGGTAAAAGTGTTGCTGGGACTGACAAGTCTTGTGCTCTGTTTCTAATGACGTCCGGGTTTGTCACTATTGGCACTCCGTTTTGAGTTAACTCTCCTTTTTGGTTGTCAAACTTTATTTTTGTATCAGTGTTTTTGTCACTTATTTCTTCAACACCGCGAAGGCTGTTTAGGTGCTGTGTGTCACAGCCTTCTCCGCACCAAAAATAAAACAGCATTAATCCGCGCATTTGGCCTGATGTTCCGCCGCTTACTTCAAGGCGTGCCTGAACTATTCCGTTGTTCTCTGCTTTGCCGGTTAGTTTTTCTATTTCTGCTTTAACGTCATTTGTTTTTTGTGCAACTACTGACTGGTTGCCATCGCCACCTTGTGTTGAAAATCCTCCAAAGAGTGAGTCACTTGCATTTCGGAGTAATTCTGTTACTTTTTCTGTTGATGCGTTTGTTTTGCCTGTTTTTTGGTCTGTTTCTTTTTTCACTGGCAAAAAGTAGTGAACATAATAACCGCCTTTTGTGTCAACACAATCCTGCAAGTGTGGCGCTATGCCTATTTGGATTACTGCTGAAGCAAATACTCCTGGCCAAAAAAATGAAACATACGTCAGTGACTCCACTGCTGCAAGTGCTCCGCCCACTCCTTCTTCTTTTGGCAAGAAGGGCAAAATCTTTAATGCTGTGCCGTAAAGTGGGAGGTTTTCAACTGCTTTTGCACAGCTTTTTGGCAGTTTGTCCGGGTCTTCATCTGCATCATTTTCTATTGCCTCTGCCAAATCAATTGCCTGTCCTTCAATGTCATTTGTTTTTCCGTTCAGGTTTGTTTTGTGTGTGTATGCAATGATTGTAGTGCCTTTGTCTTTTGCTTCTTGTGAGCGCGTGTCTTCAAGCAAGTATGATGTAAGGGCCTGGTTTTTTGCGGAAAAATATGGCCTGAAATAATCCAGGTTTGGATTAGTGTCAATTGTTATTGTGCAGTTGTCGCATTTGTTTGGCCCTGTCATGTAAATTGCAAGGTCTTCTACTTCTGTCCTTATTTGTTTGCCTGACAAGTAATCATAAAAGTCTTTTGCCGGATTAAACCTGTCACTTATTTGGTCGTAGACAAGTGATTTCCATGGCAATGCGTTGATTACTTTTATGAACAAGTCACCCGAGTCTGAGCCTGCGTTTGCAAAAAAATCCACGTATGAATAATCGTAAACTTCTTTTTCGTCCCCAAGGCTAAAAAAGATTGTGGACCAGTCATCTGGTAACTGGTAAAATGAAAAGCCTTCTTGGTCTGCTCCTTTTTTTAGCCACCAATAACCAAACGGGTAAACTGTCCACTTTGCTCCGCCTTTGACTGTAAAGTATGTTCTGATTATTTCATCTTCTTCGGCCATCAATTTGTCAAGTGCATTCCAGTATCTTCTTGACACCCATTTTTTTTCGTAAAGGTCTTTTAGCATTGTGTCAACGTTTCCCTGTATTTTGTTAAAGTTTCCCCTTATTCTTGGGTTTGCAATCCTCATGGTAAGTTCTTCAGGTGTAAGCACTCCAATTTGTTTCCAGTTTCCTTGGACTAATTGTGCATTTCCACCGACTTTTGACTGAATGAATTTTGCGCTTGCAGGAGTGTAGCGCATGATTTCTCCATTGTCAAGCCTTGCAAAAATATTGTTGGTGTTTTTTGCAGCAGGCCCAAGGTTGCTGTAAGATAAAGCCCTGTAATCGGTTGCTGAAGCAGGGTCAAAGGAATAAAACAAAAGGTTTCCTTGTCCGTCTGTCTTGAATGCGCCATTGTATAAGTGGAATTCGTTTTCAAAGTTTTTCCAGCTGCCTGTGTCAACAAACTTGTCAAGGACAACTCTTGTTAGCCTATGGTCAGAAAAAAGGTCACGGACGTCGTTTGTGTTTACACTGAATAATCCTTTGTCATATAATCCAACGTTTGGGTTTCTTACAAACCAGTCCGGCAAATCAAGGCCAATATAGTCATCATAGTTTCCAATGAATTTTCCAAGTGATTGGCCATATTCCCTTATTGCTTGCTTTGCATGCGGGTGTTCAAGGACGTTTGCTGTTTCTCCGCCAAGACTGTCAATTATTCCTTTGTATCTGACTGTTGCTTTGTTTAACTGATAATGCTGGACTCTTGCAAAAGTTCGAAGGTCTTTTAACAGCCTGATGAATTCTGCTTTTTTTTCAGCGCCTTTTATTCCTTCAATAAAATGATCTTGTTTTGCCCACCAGTTAAGGAATTCTTCAGTCTTTGCAAGGGGATAACCTGTTCCGTCGGCAGAGTTTCCTGTTGTCATGCTTTGCCAGAATTCATCCCAACCATTCCTGCTTTTTCTTGCTTCCATTCTTTCAAGCTTGATTTTTCCTAAAATTGAATCAGGTTGCTCAAAACGATACCTTACATTATCAAGGAATTCATCAATGTGTTCTCTTAGTACTCCGCCTCTTCTTCCTGTCCAGCCAACAAGGTTTTTTGCTTTGTTAAAAAGTGTCGGGCCAAATGTGCTTACTGCCATTTCGCTTGAAAGCCATTGGTTAAAGTACTTGTCAAAATAAGAGTAAGTTTGTATTATGCATTTGCCGTCATTGCAGTTTGTGCCTATTTTTGCCTCAAAGTCCTGTGTGAGTATGCTGTTTGGGGTTAATTCTTTTTCAAGTCGGCTTACTGTTTTTACAGTTGGCTGCACATCTGAACTGTCTGTTGTTAATGCTGCTGCAAGCTCTGCGTTTTCCCTGAAGGCTTTTTCTTCTTCAGGTGAAAGCATTACGGATGACTCATTTTCGTCAGAAAAAAAACTAGTTAGTTTTGCGCCAATGTCTGTAAGTGGCTTGACTGTTGAAATTAATCCATCGTCACTGTTTCTGTATTTCAGGTTTTTTCCAACCAAATAACATTCAATGCTGTCATAGTTTGAGCATCGGCCTGCACGTAAAGTGTCATCCAAGACAAGCCCAAAAGCAAATGGTCCTTTTATGTGCACGTTTAGGTATTGCGTGACTTCAAATGGATTGAGTTTTTCGCTTGGTACATTTATTTGTGTGGCTTTGCTTGCGTCATTTGGGTGCTCTGCCAAAATAGCGTTTTTTTCAAGTTTCTCTCTGTCTTCTGCGTCAGGTGTTTTGCCTGGGTTTGCGTTGCCGCGTATTTCTTCTCCAACAAAACCTGTCTTTAGTAAGTCAAGGATGTTTTGGCTTTCCTGTGATGACAATCCATTTCCGTTTGATGGTTGAACGCACATTGGCCCTGGATATGGTTCAATTGGAATTAGGTTTCCGCTGATTTCTTCGGCTTCTGTTTGGGAGATTGTTGGAAATGCGTTTGGGTCAGCCTGCGTGGTTTGAGGGGTTTGTGCAGGGACTTGCGGATTGCTTGGTGATTCGGTTGGGTTTTGGGGGCCTGATTGGGCATAGGCTGAGAAGTTGCTTGACAAAAGCAGGAAAATCACTAATAAATTAAGTAGGCTTTTCATTTGCAAAAAAAAAACCGTTTTTTAGTTTTAGTACAATAAGCGAGTTTCACCAATATATATTTTATTATAGGCTTTTTTTGCGTTGTAATTTAGGCAGAAATTAACCAAAGCCAAAGTAGATCATGTAAAATATGCCTTCCACTGCAAATGGAGCCCAAAATAGCAGGAAATATGAAGCAAGGATTGTGGTGATATAGACGCTTAAGTAAAGTTTTGC
>CAYIJY010000001.1:0-13993 GCA_964363785.1 uncultured archaeon | reverse complement strand
GCCAATAAAGATTAGTGGAAAGACAAGAAAGCTAATGACTAGACTTACAAACAATAATCTCATTATTACAAAAAGTAGGAAGGCTGCCTGTTGTTCAATTGGATCTTGGAATTCTATTGGGGTTGTTTCTGGCACAAAGCCAATTTGGGTTAGCGGCAAAAAATAAACAACAAAAACAAGGCATGTGCAAAGCAAAAAGTTTGTGATTGCAACTGACTTAATCCAGTTTAACTTGTATCTTTTTTGGAGTCTTTCTTTTGCAACGAATGCAAAAAAAGCAAAGAAAAAAATTGGAATGGAGACAAAAAAACTGCCCTTAAGCAAGTCGAATGCGGAAGTTAAAATAATCGTTAAAATATCCTCAGCCATAATGTCACTAAATTAATGTTTTACTCGTATAAATAAGTGTGTTTTCTGAGGGGGGGTTTCATTGAACAAAGTGTTTTTTTGTATTGCCGCACAATCAAAGATTATGCATGTACTGGCGTGCGAACTGAGCCTTCCAGTTCCGGATAAGGGTTTTTATATAAGTTAGACATTGAAATTATAACAAAAACTGTATCTTGAGTGGTGGGTTGTTTAAAAATGGCATTTGATTTTTTGGTTGATGGCGCTTTGACTATTTACTTGTTTTTGGGCTCTATTGGAATTGGTTATATTTTTTTGAGGACTGGTTTTGTCAAGACTAATTCTATTTCAAAGGAATCACGGCTTGGCTGGAGCATTATTTTTGGCGCAAGCTTTAGTTTGATGGTTACAATTTTTTCAATTGGCGGGAGTTTTTTGAACATTGCAGGCTTTGGTTATAAAGAACTTTTTTTTGTTTTTTCTAGCCTGATTTTTGTTGTTGCAATTGCAATTCTTTCGTTAAAGTCTTTTGTGACTTCAAGACAACTGCAAAAGCAAGGCATGTTTGCAGCTCAGTCACAAAATAAGCCTGTGACAATGGAAAAAAAATTTGAGGCTCCGACAAGGCCGCTTGATGAGCAGATTCCTGTAAAAAAACAAGTTGCATTGAGTTTTGATAATCCAAGAGAATTAAATGAAAATGAATTTGATGAGGGCGTACAGGAAGAGCTTGAAAAAAAAGTGGAGAAGCTTTCTTTAAGGCAAAAAATTGTTGAGAAAAAAGATTTGGATTGGCCAGAAAATGAAGTGACTCAAAACAAAATGCAGGAGAGCATGCCGCAAAAAGAAAAGCCAAGTGAGGCTAATTGGTCTCTTCCTCCAATGATAGTAAAAGAAGAGAAACCAAAAATGCAGTCGGAACCAAAGGGAGTTTCAAGAAGTTTTGGTGCGCAGGAAAAAAGTTTTAGCCTTGATGACTTGAAAAAAAAGCTTGATGATAATGCAAAGCAAAATAAACAAATTTTTTCAGGAGTTAACCAAAAAAAGGATGACTCAAAACCACAGGGATTTACAGAACAGGAAAAAACTGGTTCCAATATGGATAAGGCATTGTTCTGGAGAAAGGAGCTTGAAGAGAAGTTAAGGCAAAGTGAACAACAGGAAAGTCCGCTTGAGAGAATGATTAGGGAGAAGCGTGAAAAAATTAAAAGCACTCAAAAAAAGGATGACAATCAATGAGTGATTTGCCCAGAAGACTTAAGTACAAAAAAAACAAGCAGGAAAATGAGCCTGACAAGAATGTTGATTTAGAGAAAATCTGGAACATGCCTCAGGAATACAAAAAAGAGCTTGAAAAAAAAACCACTGAATTGGCTTTAATTGAAATGCGCTCTTTTCGCGAAAAATATAATCGTTATCCTGACAAAAAAGAAATGGATGAGATTGCAGAAAATATTTTTGAACAGGTAAAGGCAAAGGATGAGAAGATTGCTGCCCATAAAAGAGACAGCATGCATGGCAAAAATGTTAGTTCTGGAAAATCTTTTTTGGATGAAAGAAAATTAAGAAGAGAAGGAACCCCGCAAACGCCTGCACAAAAGCCACAGGAAGCTAAGGCTGACAACGTGCTTGAGCGCAGGCTTAAACGAAATGCAGAAAAAGCGCAAAGGGAAGCTGCATTAAAAAAGGAAAAGCCAAAAGAAAAATTTAATCCACGTGACAAAGAGCCTGATGAAGAAAACGAAGAGTCTTTTGAAGAAAAAAAGCCAAGCAAAAAGCTTGATGTAAAGGACTTGCTTTCAGGTGAAAAAGATGATGACCTTGATTTGGATGACGAGGATGACACTGGTCTTGAGGATTTTTCTGAAGAAAAAGATGACACTGATTTGGGCGGGTTAGAGGACCTTGATGAGGAAGATGAGACCGAAAAATGCCCTAATTGTAAAAGGGTTGCTCAAAAAACTTTTTTTTGCCCAAAGTGCGGAAAGGGTTTTTGCAGCAAGTGTGCAAAGAAACTTGAAAAGCTTACAGGCAATCAGGCAAAGCTTGTTTGTCCAAAGTGTTCAAATGAATTCAAGACGTCTGTAAACTAGTTTGTTCAATTAAGAGATCTAAGTCTTCTTTTGTTTTACAGTTCCATGGAGCAGATTCAAATACAAAATTAACTGGTCCGCTTTCAGTGTTTTTTGCCAAGAGTGTTGAATTCCAAATAACTAGGTCGGCTTGTGATGCAACGTCTGTTGGTGTTGGGCCTGTTATTTTGACTAATTTTATTTTTGCAATTGACTGGCTTGTTTCACCTACATTTGAAGTCAATTGGCTTATTTCATTTCTAAGTAAATCATAATCAACTTCCTGTGCGGAGTCCGGCCATTTTACTGCACAAAAATAATCAATGTATGGCGGCCCATCAATTGGAACAATAATTGGCGAGTCTCTTTTTCCAGGGATTTCCTGCACTAGGTTTGCCTTGTGAAAGAAAAGAAAAACAAATTTTTTTTCATTTGGCGCATAAATGTAAAACAGGTAGTCAAAGTTGTTTGCAATTGGATTCATTATTCCTTCAATGTTTTGTGCAAGGACTTTTTGTGTTGTTGGCTCAAGGGCTTGGTCGTCAGAAAAGTCTTCCTTTATGTAAGCCAAGAGATGATCTATTTCAATGTTTTCTGATGAATCATAAAGCGTGTATTGTGGGTCTCGTGGTACGCTTGAGTAAAGGATTGTCTTTAATGAGTCTGTAGTGAAATCAACGTTATAGTTTTTCACGATTTGTGCGTCAACGCTTGAACCATAAGTGTTTGCAAATCCAAACAAGAAAATTGTTATGCCTGTGACTATGAGTAAAAAATAAAGTGCATCTGTGACTGCTGCCTGCCCTCGAGCTGACGCCCCAGCTCGCATGGCGTTCGGTTTACAACCGAACTTAATCAGAAGTAAGACTAAGTGGTTAAAAGGAGTCATTACCGCAACATCGAAGATGTTGCACATAGAGCGTGTGAACTGCGCTTTCAGTTCGACCATGCAATCACCACCAAGTGCATTGGTTTTACCACGCGGTTGTCTTCAAGTACAACTGGGTAAAGTTTTGATACAAATGTGTTTCTTGAAAAAAAGTCATTTGGGTCATCAGGGTAACCGTCTGTGCTTTTTTCGCACAAAAATTGTTGTGCAGGATCATTGTTGATAAAGTATGGTTTTAGTTCAAATATTTTTAAGCTGCTTATTGGCTCTGGCGGGCTTGGACAGTAATTGTTTTGGTTTGAACAATAGTTTTCCCGCGCCGTAAAAAAGTTTGTCAAAAATGCTTTGTAGTTTAATCCTGTTGGGTTTAATGTGTTGCAGATTTCATTAAAGCTTTGCAAACCAGAGATATAGTTCGTTCCTTTTAGTGTCCTTGAAATTGTTAGTACGTCAAGGTCTTTTTGGAATGAAATGTTTTTTTGGCTAAATACATTGTATGCAAATGAGAATGTTGAAAAGAAAATTACAAGCGCAAACAATAATGGTATGAGTGATGGTAAATCATCGCCTATTGGGCCAATGAATCCTTTTTGTTTTTTCAGCAATTAAACCACCCTTGGCCTAATGAGATTATTCCATTGCATTCAGATTGGTCTGAACTAATGTTTTGGCATGCAATTGCTGATGCGTCGCGTTTTATGACTTCGCATTCAACTGAACCGCATGGAAAAATGTGTATGTATTGTATTCCACTGCGTATTTCTTTTAAAAACTCCACTGTGTTGTGAGGGTCAACTGTGTTTGGGTCAATTATGATTCCTTCAGTTCCTTCTATTTTTTGTACACGTGAAATGCCTCCGCCAACACCAAAATCAGCGTCCGTGTATTGTGAGCCTTCATAGTTTTCAGAGTAAAGTGTTACTTGTGCATTTGTCCTAAATGCGCTTGAGGCAATTGATGGCGGCTCTGGTGTCCTGCCTGTAGTGTCACGCTTGTATTTTACGTACTCTGCACGAGGATAAAGAGAAAAAATTACAAGTGTAATCTGGTCTTCTGCTTGTGTTGTTTGGTTTATGACATTGATTGGCTGAGTAGAGACTTTTACTACATAATAAAATTCTTGGCCTGCAACATTTATTCTTCCCGGAAAGTCAAATGAGTCCGAAAAACAGTATGATGGACTTGACACGATTGATGATGCTTGGTCAGAGAGTCGGTTCAGTAAAAGTCTTGCTTCATTTATTTTCACTAAGTCTGAAACACTGAATGCAAGAAACGAGACTATTGCAAATATTGAGACAACCAAAATCAAGAGGTTTAGTTTGCTTAAAATAAATCCAAGCATTGTTTTACACTTCCCTTTTGTAAGCGCATATTCTTGGCTGTTCTGTCAGGTCGCTTGTTTTTTTTATTAAAATGTATTGCCCTTCATCAATTGGCGTGTATCTCCATCTGTTTGGAGTGTATTCTTCTGAGGGAAAATCATTGCAGGTTTGTGTGTTTGTTGGAAAGTCTGTTGCAGAAGAAATCCTTAGACACTTCCAGTTTGAATGTTCAGGGCTGTAAAACTGCAGCACCATGCATTCAAGTCTTGCGCCATTGCATATTTCTGAACACACTTGTCTTTCTGTAATGTTTGTTATTTTTAGTTCGCTTTGGTTTTGCGGGAAACATCCGGGAAGTGTAAACGAGATTGAGCGCTGGCCTGAGTCAAGTGCAACGTTTTCGATTGCTGTTTTTAGTTCTTCAAGGTTGCTGTCTAGTTTTCCTTTGCATTCTTCAAGTGTCAATATTTGTATTACTCTAAAGCCTGCCAGCAGGACAAAGCCCATTACGACTATGGCTACAAGCAATTCGAAGGGAGCGCTTTCTTGGCCTTTTTGGTTTAGCATGTGTGTTTCAGTTAAAACAAAAGGTTTTAGAGTATTTAATTATTTTCAGGTGGTGTTTGAAAGCTTGTATGCACAGATTTCAGGGACGTTTGTCAGGTGGTCATTTGTTTTTGTAAAAAAATAATTTCCGGTAAATAAGGGTACTTTAAAGTCAAGGTTTATTGGTTCGTAGTTTGGCGGGACCACGTCATTTGGCTTGTTTTGGCAGGCTGTGTTTGCTGCCTTTAAGAATTGTGTCTGGATTGGGATTTTTAGGCAAACTATTTCTGAATATTTTTCCCCAGAAAAAGAAAGCAATGTGCATGTTTCGTTTGAGCCCACACAAAAAAATGAACAGGTTTTTCTGTCTCTTTCTAAAAGTATATCCACTTTTGCGGTTTGGTCAAAGCAATCAGGCGCCCTTATTTGAATGTTTTTTGAGGCTGAATTTTTGACTAGGTCTTCAAATTCAATGCGAAGGTTTTCAACTGTTGATACAACGTGCTGGTTGCATTGCTGTTCTGCTGACTCTGTGAGCAAAACAACTCCTGTGATTATTACAAATGTGACTAGTACTATTCCAATGAGCAGTTGGAATGGTGCGCTTTCTTGTCCTTTTTGGTTTAACATGCACAAAAAGAATGCAAAAATAGTATTTAAGCTTAAACAGGCAATTTTTTGTTTAAACACTATGTTTAAACATTATATTTAAATATTTTTTCAGACAATTTCAGTTTGAGTACAACATGAAGACGATTACAATAAAAGAAACCGTTTACAACAAGCTTGTCTCGGTTAAAAAGGCGGACGAAAGTTTTTCTGACTTGTTTGAGCGCCTTTCAAGCAAGGAAAAAACAAGCATAAAAAGTTTGGCTGGCTTTCTGAATGAAAAAGAAGCCTCAAAAATGAAAAAAACAATTGAGGCACACAGAAAAAGCTCTTCAAAAATGGATGCCCACAGGGAAAAAAGGATTGAAAAAGCATGGTTGTAATTGATACTGATGTCCTGATTGCTTTTTCAAAAGGGCAGCAGAAAATAGTTGAGGCAATTGAAGAGCTTGAAAAAAAAGAAGAAATTTCAACAACTATTTTTAATGCAGAAGAATATCTTTTTGGGCTTTTTAGCCTTGAAAACAAAAATCTTGAGGATAAAGGCAAAGAACTTCTCATGAAAATAAATATTTATGATTATTCAATGAACGAGGTTTCAAGTGTGGTCAAAGTAAAGCTTTCCCAAAAAAAGAAGGGAAAAATTATTGGAAAATATGATGAAGCAATAGCTGGAATCTGCATCTCAAAAAATGAAAGGCTTTTTACTTTAAACAAAAAACATTTTGAGCAAGTGGAAGGCTTAAAATTAATTTAAACGTGCCTAAAAATTAGTTTTGATTTAAGACTGGTTGTTCCTGTGCAATGGTTTGGCTTTGCTGAAACATTGGTTTTACTACAGCCACAAGTAAAAGTGCTGCAATGATAAAGACTATTACCAAATAGATTGTGCCCCAAGAGCCCTGTGCACGTTCACTTAAAAACAAGCAAAACACCTTTAAGAGCCTGCGGCAATCACTGAGACAACGCAGTACTTGTTGCTGCTGTCTTGTGGTTGGCAGTCATCATCAAAATTAGCCAAGGCGTCTTCTGAGTCAGGTATTGCTGCAGATAAATCATTTTTTGTCTGAGTGATTTCCCTTTCAATGTCGCATAAAATATAAAGTCGTCTTTCAATTTTTTGTGATCCTGTGTAAGTCAAAATATTATATGGTTCTCCACTTCCCTGTGAGCCTGATGTGACTTGGAATCTTTCAGTTTCACTTGCGCCTCTTGTTACACAAATTTCGCCTGCAGATAGTTGGTTTGTTTTGCTTGCAATTGTTCGTGCTGAAAGTGGTTTATTTGCTTCAAATGTAACTCTGTTTGTTATTTCTGGTGTGCCGATTCTTGAAGACGCAGTCTTTAGTTTGGTTGCGGCTTCTTCGGTTGGGTCAACTTGACCAAAGCCAGGTAATTGCCCGATTATTTGCAGCAAAAATACTAGAATTGCGAGTGCGATTATTGCTGCGATGAGCAATTGGAATACGCTGAATGCCTGTCCTTTTTGGTTCATGTGCATGGTATAAAAGAAAACTCTTGACGTATTTAAGCTTTACTATGGGTTGTTTGGGTCGCGGTTAAATGCAAGCACACAGCATAACTGGCAGTCGCTTTGGCATTCCCCTGACGTGTTTGTATAGCATACTGCGTAAACGTCTGCCTGTATTGAAGAATTAAATGAAACGCCGCTGTCGTTTGTTGCGATTGATGAAAAATTGTCTGTTTCCAAAAATGAGATGCATTGCGGGCCCTCAAGGCCAATTTCTTTTGCCAAAAAAGAATTCGTGTAACCGGTTCTTTCTTCAAACAAGAGCCCTTGTATTGCAAGTGTTTTTCCGTTTGGCTGCTCAACTGCATTTTTGAGGCCGTCAATCAGCCTTTCTTTGCTTATGTCAAGCCGGAATCGGTTAAAGTAGTCAATTGCACTTACAATGATTGCAAGAATCATCAGCGCCATTACTGCGCCAATCAGCATTTTGAATGGTTCGAATTCTCCTTTTTGTTTAGGCACGCAAAAAACCGCCGACAAGCAAGTTTGAAACTATTATGCTGATTACAAATGCTGCAATTGAAATTGGAAAAAATTTTGCAAGATTAATCCTAAAGAGCAGGTCATTGTCTTCTTCGATTTTTGTGGTGAAGTAAGTCATGATGAAAACCAGTTCGACAACATAGATTGCAATTATGAAAATGAATTCGGTTGGTGTTGCCATTTGCGCAACTGCTTCAGGCTTGATGAACGACGAGACGCTTACGTTTGAGAATGTTGTTGGTATTCCGCCCGGCAGACCGGCGTAATCTATTTGACCGACATCAAAGCTTGGGCCGGATGAAAAGTTTGCAATGTTAGAAATTGTGATTACAACTATCTTTTGCAAAGAAGTAGTTAAGCCCAAAACAATTGGTGCGATAAAAAGGCTCATGATTTTCATTGTGCTTGTAATGTCGCTTACAAGTACTTTTAGGTTGTCATTTACTTTTTCCTGGTTGCTTAACTGGATGGAGAGTGATATCATGCTTCGTGCTGCAACGTTTACTCCAAGTGAAACAGAATCAATCAATAGTTTCATTGAACTCCTGATTACGGAGCTTGGCACGTCTCTTAGTGCGCCGTAGTCTGCGTCAAATACTGCTTTGTCAATTGGCATTGCAAGGAGGGAAATGTTGTCAAGTATTTTTGAAAAGACTTCAGAGATTTTGTAGTCCGGTAAAAAGTTCACTGCGTGCTTGAATGCTTCTTCGACTGGCTTGTTTTCACCCATTCTTGATGCAAGAATGTAAAGTGAGTCCTTGAATTCTTTTTCCATTGCAATTACTTTTAATTGCGCCTGCCTTTGGTAAATTGTGTCAAAGTAAATAAAGACAAATAATGCAAAGGCAAAAGTCAATAGTAATCCAAACACCATGTTGTATGGTGCAACGTCGTTTTGTGGTTTGGTGAAATAAATTTTTTCTTGTTTTAAAACTTCTTCACTTGCAATTTCAGTGTCAAGTCCACGGCTTGTAAGTTCAGTGTATAGTGAGCCATCAGGGACATTAAAATGGTCATTTGACAGGCCGTCTTTTTCAAGCACGACATCTCTTTGTTTGTCTGCAGGAAGAATCTGGAGCAAGTCATCGTCTTCTGTAAACAAGAATTTTGGCGGTATTCCTTGTGTTGAAACAAAAAAAGAAGTGAGTGTACCAACTATCAGCACTGCAACGGTTAATATTCGTATGTCAACCATTGCCCCGCCAAGTCTTGCCTTGTATTTTGGCGGTATTCCTGGGTGCTGCCTTGGGACAAGTGGCGGTTCGATTGTTGGTGGTTTTTTTGAGATTATTTGTGTCTGCGCAAACCAAAAAGTAAAAAGCGGCAGGCCAATATTGTAGATGAGTGCAAGTATGATTGGGTTAGCCAAGGGTGCGCCTGAAAAAGAGCTTCCAACCGGCAAAATAATTATGAGTATAAGCGGGAGTAGTACTCCAAGGTAAAACAGCATGACGCTTGGCTGGCTTAAGTCACGTGCATATTGCTCCATTTTGAGTTTGATTGATTCAAGGACTTCATCCATTGTTTTGTCCAACAATAAAAATCTTTTTGCTTCTGTTGGCTCAATGACTGAGGCACGTATTCTCATTAGTGCTTTTTTGAATTCTTCGCTGAATTTTCCCCAGCGGTAAGCAAGTTTGTCAAGCCCTTCACTTACTGATGAGTGCATTCCAATTTGCACTTCCCATAATACGTCAGAAAAGTCTTGCGAGATTTTTCCTCTGCCGTGCTCTGCTGCAAACTCGATTGCTTTTTCCAGGTTTGGCGAGAGTTTCATTGACATTATCATGTAGCCAAGGATTTCCGGAACGTAAGTCAGTGAGCGCACTTGTTCTGTTCGTGCTTCGCTTATTGGAAATGATTGCACTAAATAAGTTGCGTAAACTGCAAGAAAAGCCAGTGGAAAAAACACATACATTGCAGCCAAAAATGGGTCACCTGCAAATGAGGCAAGTACATTAATTAATGGCGAGAAAAAAATTATTGTTGCAATTGCAAATGCAATGAATACTCCAACCAAAAGTGTTGCTTTGTATGTTGCACCGAGCTCTTCTGGTTTTAAGTCCCAGCTCAAAAATTCTATTGCGTTTTGGTTTTGGACAGAAAACTTTTCTCCCACTCCAAGTGATGGGACTGTTGCGTATACACGCCGACAAAGTTTGACAAACCAGTGGACTTCTTTTACAACAAGCTTGTGTTCGCCTTTGTCAAAATCTTCTTTGGAGACTTTTATGTCTCGGTAAAATTTTCCTGGCGAAGACTGCTCTTCAAACAACGGGTTTTCTCTAGGCATTGGTTATCACTTTTGAGCCTTTTTTTGCAACAAGTCTTTTTACAAAGCGGTTTCTAAGCCAGTTCTTCCATTCACCTAAAGCTTGTTCATAATCAATTGAACCGTGTTCTTCTAACTGGTTTTGTTTTAAAAGTACAAACTTGTTTTTTGCAATAACAGAGTTTTCTGCTTCAAGTAATTCAGGTAATTTAAACTCGTTTTTCATTTCAACTAAAAACTCTTTTGAGGCTGCGTTTGAGCGTATGTCTTTCCAGATTTGGTCAAGGGTTAAGCCGGTCAGGTTTGAGATTTTTGTAAAAATTTCAGACTCCTTTAGGTTGTCTTCAAGTAATTCGAGTTTGTCTTTTTTTGCATTAAAGAGCATTAAGTCAAGTAACCCGCCTTCCATTTCAGGATCTGTCGTCCAGTGTTTTTTTACTTCAGTGATTTGAACAACTCTTCGGTGTCTGTCAAGTGAGCCTTCAAACCTTATTGGTCTTGCAACAACAACTAAGTCTGTTGCCTTAAATGAAGTGTTTGGCACGTCAAGATCATTGACTATTCTGTCCCAGACAGCGTACGCTGAGTCGCCGTGTATTGTGCCCATTACAATGTTTCCTGCTGCACCAATTCTCATTGCTTCGTAAAGTACTTTTGCTTCTGTTGAACGCACTTCACCAATTACAAGTGCAGAGTCTCCAAGCCTAAGCGCTGTACGCAGCGCGTCCTCTGGGCGCACTTCGTTTGTTTCTTCTGAAGAAGAGCCAATTGGCGAGCGTGTCTTTAGTCGCTGAACATTAAACCCAATTTCTTTCATGTATGGCACGGGAATTTCTTGTGTGTCTTCACTTACAATTATTCGTGAAGTCTGCAGTATTTCAAGCATGAGCGCCTGCATTAAGCTCGTTTTTCCAGATCCACGACTTCCAGTCACAAGCATTGTTGCTTGTGTGTCAACAAAAAAAGAAAGAAGTCCAGCTCCAAGTGGCGTAATGAATTTTTTGTCAATGAATTGCGCCAACGTCCATGGCGTTGTCTTGTGCAACCTGAATGCAAAGGCTGCGCCGTCAGGAGAGAGTGGTGGCCCGATTAATGCTATTCTTGTTTCTAAGTCAGGTAAATCAAAGTCAAGTATTGGGTGTGCTTCGTCAAATGGTCTTCCACTCATTGCCCTGATTTTTGAAATCATTGAAGAGGCTTCTGATTCAGTGTAGACAATGTTTGTTGCACATTGCCCAAATTCATTGTGTACAACGTAAAGCGGTTTTTGTCCGATTGGTGAATCAATGTAAATATCTGTTAAGTTTCTGTCTGACAATAATAATTCAAGTATTCCATAGCCAACTGTGTAGCGTGCAACTATTTGGCTTAACTCAATTATTTCTTGGTTTTCAAGCGGAATATTATTTTCTTTTGAAATGTCTCTGATTGTTGATTGGTAAACACGCTCAAAATATTTTCTGCTTTTTGCCAAAGAACTCAGCGAAGTTTTTCCAGGACGATATGATGCAACTATTTCTTTTGTCTTACTTAACACAAAGTACTTGTCCGGCGCTAAAGAATATTCTGGCGGGTTAATGAAGTACAGTCTTTCTGTTTTGTTTGGGTGCTTGAAAATCTGCACTGTTGTGTCGCTTACACTGTATTCATCAAGCAGTTCAAGCTTTTCGTCGTTGGTTTCAAAAATTAATCTTGAACCAATGAATGATGGTTTTACCTGCGCTTCAAAAAATGGTTTGTAAATTTCTTTTGACTCGGGCAGGTTTTTTAGTTTGAGTAAAATGTTTCTTGCACGCTGAATTAATTGCGTGCTTTCAAATTGTTCTTTGATAAAAAAAAGTGTCTTGTAGTAAATGTTGCTGTATGTTTTTTGGTCGGCTGAGTCAAGCCGGCTTTTTTCTTTTTTCATTTCCTGTAAAAGTTCTATGTATGAACCAATTGGGTCAAACAACAGATTGTCGTGCGTAATTTTTACGATTGCGTTGTGCCGTTCGCTGAAGTTTTTTTCACCTTCAACTTTGGAGTCGCCTAAGTGCTTGTAACTCCAGATTGATTCGACTTCAAATTTTTGTGCGATTTGTGCAATCTCGTTTAGCATTTTGGTTTGATTTTCGTCATACACTCTTTCGTATACTTCTGCCAAGACAATGTCGTTGACTTCAACTTCCTGTAAAAGTCTTAATGCATGGAACATGCATGCGCGGTCATCAGAAAGAGAGGATGAATAAACACAGTCACGGCAGTCAAAAATCAAGTGGCGTTTGTTTCCTTCTTCTTTTACAACCCATGGCCCGACTTCAAATCCGCCAATCTTCACACTTACCACTACCCAAATCTAAATTTCTATTCTGATTTGATATTAGAAAGCAAAAGCTATTAATAAAAGTTACTAGATTATTTAAATGAAAAATATGAGGAATTTGCACTTAATTTTGTTTTTGCTTGCAGTTATTCTTGCAAGTGGCTGCGTTGAACAGCCTTTTCCACCGGTTGCATGCACTCAGGACGCCATGATTTGCCCTGATGGTTCGGCTGTTGGAAGAGTTGGTCCAAATTGCGAGTTTGCCCCCTGCCCAACACCAAGTGAATCAACTTCTTTTGTTTATTACAAGCCGGTTCAATGTCAAGGTAATCCATGGGAAGTTTGGTTTTCAGAAAACACTGGTGAAGACAAGTGTGTCGGAAAGCCAGATGGGACAATTGTGCCTTCAGGAGATTCATGCAATTCATGCAGTTGTACAAATGGAGTTGCTGCGTGCACACTTGCTTTTTGTGAAGGTGAAGTCCCGGAAGAAAAAACATTGACTCAATATTTTTTGGCAGAGCATGAAATTCAAATTCTTGAGGTAAGAAAAATTGAAGCAGACGCAGATGCAATTGTTTGTCGTGCATGCAGTTGCCCGCGCGGTGACACTTTGTCAGTTTTGGTTAATGACAATGACTTGCAAAAAATGACTGAACTTGGGTGGAAAGAAAATTCAAGTGATTTTGAAGAACCTCAAAATCAATTTGGGTTTGCAGAAATAAAATTAGGCGAAGCATTTTTGGATAGTTTTTATGTGATGACAATTGACAATGAATCGGTTGAGTTAACTGGCTCAACGTTTGGTGATGGAAGCATTAATGTGCAAAAGATTTGTGAGGCAAGTGATGTTGAGTTGCAGGAAATTTCTGATGCTGTTTCAAGTGAGTATTTTTTGAATTTGAATCCACAGGATTTGGTCACAGAGAATGTAGAAGGGTATTTGGGTGGTAAAAATTTTTCTGTCGAATATCTTGATGGTACAAAAAAAGATTTTGAAGTGATTGGTGCTGAGAAAAAAATTTCTGATGTGCAAGCTAACCAAGAATTTTTAGGAACGTGGAACAAAGTATATTCGATTTTCCAAAGATGTGCAAGCGCGCCTGATGAAGTCCAGTGCGCAAATGACATTGAGTGTGGTGAAGGTTACAAGTGTTTTAATTCACAAGTGTGCGGCCTTACTCCAACTGATGTTCAGTGCGGTGAGCAATTTGGTGACTTAAAGTGCCATAAATCGTGCGAGACTGACAATGATTGTCCGCTTGAAATGCCAAAGTGTGAGGACACAGAGTTTTGGCAGGGTGACGCAGGAACTAATTACAAGATTTGTGTGGCAGGTTACCCTACAACGCAAGCCCAGTGTACTGCGGCAAATGGTTTTTGGAAAGAGCACTGCGGAATATTGCAGGATTGCTGTAATTTTAAGACTACAGACTTTGGTGAAATCTGCACTGATTCACAGCAGTGTGAAGGAAAGTGCATTGCACAAAACCCGTCTGACTCAAGTGGAACATGCAGCGAATGGCAAAACACGTTTGGTTGCTTTAATTTTTTTGAGAACGGCCAATTGCAGGCAATCTGTGTTGACTAATTTTTAAAAAATAGGTTTAAATAAT